>NZ_JANRHK010000022.1:0-56955 GCF_024733815.1 Bacteroides sp. ET336 | reverse complement strand
AATAATCCCAACAATGTCATATCACCTATACGTGAGAAGATAACCACTCTTATACGACATGAGAAACTTTACAGATCCATACACCGTCAACTGATGAAAAAATGGTTTCAGTATTTCGTACTGTTCTTCATTATCGGATCTATAATTTCAATTATATGCGGCTCGTTTGAAGAATCCGCGCCATATCGCAACTGGCTGTATTTATTCAATTATCTGGCTTCTTTCGTCTTTACCATAGAATACGGATTAAGGATTGCTGCAGCCCCTGTACAGTATGCACAATATAAAAGCCCATGGGTAGCACGTCTGCATTACATATTTTCCTTTTACGGACTTATAGACTTTGTAGCCGTACTTCCTTTCGTTGGTATTTATATCTACAAAGAGACACCTTATATACATCTTGTGGTGTTAGCATACATTCTGATAATATTCAAACTTATACGCTACTCGCGTTCGTTCCAGATGATAGGAACAGTTTTGAAGACCGTAAAGGAGGAACTCATAACATCTTATACGGCATGTGGCATCATGCTTGGTTTCTCAGGAATCCTGATGTACTACATAGAACGTAACGCACAACCCAATGCATTCGAGAATATCGGTGACGGATTCTGGTGGGCCATAGTAGCCTTTACCACCGTGGGATACGGCGATATATATCCTATCACTCCAATAGGGCGCCTACTGAGTAGCTTGATAAGCCTGATTGGTATTGCCATGATTGCCATCCCTACAGGTATAATAAGCTCCGCTTTCATGAACATGCTGATAGAGAAAAAGCAAAAAGCTGAAAAAGAAAAAGAAAAACAATGAATTTATAGAAGGAAAGACATCGTAATGTATTAACTTTGGCCCGGAAACTAAACTTAAATAAATATTATGAAGAAACAACTAGCTCTGATGTCGCTATTATTATGTAGCAATTCCTTTAATTCTTTTTCAAACAATAATCAGTCTGTAACGTTGCCTTACTGGCAGGACATACAAACCGTAAGTGTAAACCGTATGGAGCCTCGTTCTGCATTTATGAGCTATGCTGACAAGTCTCAGGCCATGAGTGGAAAATACGAATCCAGTCCTTATTATAAATTACTTAACGGAGTTTGGAAATTCTACTATACAGACTCACATCGTAACCTTCCAGCCGACATTACCGAAAAGAATACAGATGTATCCGGCTGGAACGATATAAAAGTCCCCGGGAACTGGGAAATGCAGGGTTATGGAGTAGCTATATATACCAACCACGGTTATGAGTTCCAACCAAGAAACCCGCAGCCTCCAAAACTGCCAGATGATATACCTGTAGGTGTGTATAGAAGAGATCTGAATATACCGTCCGATTGGAAAGGTAGAGATATCTATCTTCATATAGCCGGAGCAAAATCGGGATGTTATGTATATATCAATGGAAAGGAAGTAGGATACAACGAGGATTCTAAAAATCCGGCAGAATATCTTATCAATGATTATCTGGAAGAAGGACAGAATGTTCTGACACTGAAAATATTCCGTTGGAGTACAGGCTCATATCTGGAATGTCAGGATTTCTGGCGGATGAGCGGTATAGAAAGAGATGTATTTGTTTATTCACAACCCAAGGCTTCGGTGAGTGATTTCCGTGTGACTTCCACTCTTGATGATACGTACAGGAATGGTATCTTCCGTCTGGCAATAGATATGAAGAACAGCCGCAGTACAACTGCCGATCTTGAAGTGAGCTATGAACTTGTTGACAAACAAGGAAATGTCATAGCACAGGAAAACAAGAATGTATCTGTTGAGTCTAAAAAGGAGAACACAGTTGTTTTCAACAAAGAAATTCCACAGGTAAAGACATGGTCGTCTGAAGCTCCTAATCTTTACAAGATATTTATGACTGTAAAGGAGAACGGAAAAGTTACAGAAGTGGTTCCATTTAACGTTGGTTTCCGAAGAATAGAGATAAAGGAAATTGATCAGAAATCAGCCGACGGAAATAATTATAAGGTATTATTGGTCAATGGCCAGCCAATCAAGCTGAAAGGAGTAAATATCCATGAACATAATCCTGAAACAGGACATTATGTGAGTGAGGAGCTTATGAGAAAAGATTTCGAACTGATGAGACAGCATAACCTGAACACAGTTCGTCTGTGTCACTATCCTCAGGACAGACGTTTCTATGAACTGTGTGACGAATATGGTCTTTATGTTTACGATGAAGCAAACATTGAAAGTCACGGTATGTATTACGACCTTAGAAAAGGTGGTACATTAGGAAATAATCCTGAATGGCTGAAACCACATTTGTATCGTACCATCAATATGTTTGAACGTAACAAGAATTATCCTTCACTTACATTCTGGTCGCTCGGTAATGAAGCCGGCAACGGTTACAATTTCTACCAGACTTATCTGTGGTTGAAAGAAGCAGACAAAGATATTATGAATCGTCCGGTAAACTATGAACGTGCCCAGTGGGAATGGAACTCCGACATGTATGTACCTCAATATCCTAGTGCATCATGGCTGGAATCTATAGGCAAGAAAGGTAGCGACCGTCCTGTTGCTCCTTCTGAATATGCTCATGCTATGGGTAACTCTACAGGCAGTCTTTGGGATCAGTGGAAAGCAATATATAAGTATCCTAATCTTCAGGGTGGTTATATCTGGGACTGGGTTGACCAGGGACTGAAAGTCAATACTGAAGACGGTGGTTTCTTCTGGGCGTACGGAGGTGACTTCGGAACTAATATGCCAAGTGACGGTAACTTCTGCTGCAATGGTATCGTCAGCCCTGACCGTACTCCTCATCCTGCCATGAGTGAAGTGAAATATGCTCACCAGTATGTAGGTTTCGAGATGAAAGATGGAGAAAACGGTATATTCAATGTAACCAACCGTTATTACTTCACAAATCTAAAGAAATATATGATTACATATCTTGTCAAGGAGAATGATAAGGTAATTCGCCGTAACAAGATATCAATGGATATTGAGCCTCAGGCAAGTAAAGAGCTTAAAGTAGATGTAAGCGGTCTGAAGCAGAAAGCAGGTACTGAATATTTTGTTGAGTTCAGTGTAACTACAGTGGAGCCTGAAACACTTGTTCCTGTCGGATTTGAACTGGCACACGAGCAGTTCCGTTTACCGGTAGAACCTCTGGAACGTGAATTTGCCGTTTCCGGTCCTGCCCTTAAGTGTAGCACAGAAGGTAATATTTTAAGCGTATCTTCTTCAAAGGTGAATTTCAAGTTCGACAAGAAAAGCGGAATTGTCATTTCCTATAAGGTTGGAGGAACAGAATACTTCAGCGAAGGTTTCGGTATTCAGCCTAACTTCTGGCGTGCTCCAAACGACAATGATTACGGAAGCCAGATGCCTAAACGCCTGCAGATATGGAAACAGTCAAGCAAAAACTTCAATGTAGTGGATGCTTCTGTAGAAATGGATGGTAAGGATGCCGTACTGAAAGCCACATATCTTCTGGCTGCAGGAAATCTTTATATAGCAACATACCGCATACATCCTTCTGGAGTTGTAAAAGCTGACTATACCTTTACTTCTACCGATATGGAGGCAACAAAGACCGAATTGTCCGAAGCTACTCTTATGGCTACCTTCACTCCGGGTAATGATGCCATCCGCAAGGAAAGTTCAAAACTTGTGGTACCGCGTATAGGTATCCGTTTCCGTATGCCGGCCAATATGAATTATGTGACATATTTCGGTCGCGGACCTGAAGAAAACTATATTGACCGCAATAACGGTACACTCGTCGGTCTCTATAAGAACACTGCCGATGATATGTATTTCCCATACGTACGCCCTCAGGAAAATGGTCATCACACAGATACACGCTGGCTTAGCGTTGGCAGGAAAGGCGGAAAAGGTCTTACAATTTATGCCGACCAGACTATCGGCTTCAATACGTTGCGCAACTCAATAGAAGATTTCGACGGTGAGGAAGCGACATATTGCGACTATCAGTGGAACAACCGTGATGCGGAAGAACTGAAACATGATGTGTCAACTGCCAAAAACATCAAGCCAAGGCAGACTCACATCAGTGATATCAAGCCACGCGATTTTGTTGAAGTATGCGTAGATATGAAACAGATGGGTGTAGGTGGATACGACAGCTGGGGAGCCATTCCTGACAAACAGTATCTTATCCCGGCCAATCAGGAATATAAATGGGGATTTACCCTTGTTCCTTCCAGATAATATTGAAGCGAATAAATACTTCAAATATATGTTCTGAAATTCTGATAATTAAATCATAAAATAAAGGTCCCGAAACGGAAAATACTAGTGATTTCCATTTCAGGACCTTTACTGTTTATTGTCATTTCTAACTTATGTAATCTGAGCCATGAAGATTACAGAAGAAATTACATATTGGACACTGTTATCACTCAATAGTTTTCAGCATCTCCTTCACTGCAGCCTCCAACTGTCTGTCTTCACCTTTCAATACCTCTTCAGGAGAATTATAAACTTCTATGTCTGGCTGGAGTTCTTTGTTTTCAAGATACTCTCCGCGCATATTCATACATCCCACCTGTGGTATTCCGAAAACAATGCTTGGATCTATCTGTCTTTCCCACCATACGGCAGTCATTGTTCCGGGAACAGGAGTACCGATAAGCTTGCCTATACCAAGTTCCTTATAAACCCATGGGAAACCGTGAGCGTTACTATAGTTATCCTCACAAACAAGGACACATGACGGTTTGAGCCACTTGTTGAACGGATCGCTACCGATGTACTGTCCTCTTGGAACAAATCTCTGATATTCCTTTCCACTGAGCAGTGTGACAAGGTCATCGTGAAGCCATCCACCGCCATTATGACGTGTGTCAACTATCACCGCATCCTTGGTTCTGTTCTTCTCGCTCAACAGTTCGCTATATACTGTACGGAAGCTCGGACTATCCATTCCCTGTACGTGTACATATGCCACACGTCCTCCAGAAAGTTTTTCAACAATCTGTTCATTACGTTTCACCCATCTCTTGTAAAGCAGATTAGACTGTTCGCCTGCGCTGATTGCCTTCACTGTAACATCAAAACGTTTTTTTGTTTCAGGATTATAAACTGAAAGAAGCACCTTCTTACCTGCCTTGCCTTCCAACATAGGATAATAATCAACGCCTGCCAAAATCTTTTCGCCATCTATTTTTTCGATGATACATCCTTCTGTTACACCTGTCTTCTTCACTGCGAAAGGTCCTTTAGCGACTATTTCCTTTATCTTCAAGCCATCTCCCGTGTATTCATTATCATAGAACACACCAAGACACGCAGTTGGGAACGAAGCTCCTGCCGCATAATATCTTGCTCCTGTATGAGAACCGTTTAGTTCGCCAAGCAGTTCGCTCAACATTTCCTGGAAATCATAGTTATTGTTTATATAAGGCAGGAAACGCTTGTAGTTTTCATAATAGCCTTTCCAGTCTGCCCCATGCAAATCGGCAACGTAGAACTTGTCTTCAACCTGTTTCCATATATGGTCGAACATATACATACGTTCATCATACGGACGATAATTGAAAGGAGCACTGAATTCCACATTCTTAGACTCTCCTTTCTCCATATTCACTTTTTTGATAGAAGAATTGCAGAGATACAGGTTTTCCTGTTTCTTGTCCGTCATCATAGATCCGTAACCTATATTCTTCATAACGATTGAAGTCTTATTCTCCTTCAGATCGTGCATCCACAGGTCATAACCATCCTCAAAGGCTGCCTGATAGTACAGTTTGTCACCTTTTGAAGAAAGTACAGCATCACCAAGATTAGAAGAGTTTACAGTCAGACGGATAATTCTGTCACGACAGTTTTCAAGGTCGAATACCAAAGGCTTGACTTCGTCTTCCTTATCCTTCTTTTCATCTTTCTTCTTTCCTTTTTTCTTTTCGTTTTCCTTCTTCTCCGCATCCTCTTTATCTTTCTTTTCCTGTTCTTCCACAAGGGCAAGTTCTTCTTTACTCATGCGGAAACGTTCGTAAGCGTCAAGATCGAAAAACATGATATATACATCATCCTCAGAACCCCAACTGCCATGACTGCGATAACCCGCACGGTCGCTTTTCCATATCATAGCCTTACCGACCAGAACCCATTTCGCATCTCCGTCAGTATATCCGCTCTGAGTAAGATTATGTATTTCACCATTGCCTGACGCATTGACCAAAGCTACATCGTTATTGTTCCAACCGCCATGACCGATATATCCGGACAATAGCCAACGGCTGTCAGGACTCCATTCAAACCACTGGTCACCGTCACTATAAGAATATTCAAACTTACCATCCATTACTGTGCGAACTGCCTTTGTCTTCAGATTAAGAACACGTAATGTTGTTCTGTTTTCAAGAAAGGCCACTTCCTTACCGTCAGGACTATACTGCGGCTGGAATGAAGTCACATTACTGTTTATCAGTCTTTCTTCTTTGAATTCATTGGCATATGTAAACAACTCATCTTCTTTATTAACCAGCGAAGTCTGATATATCTGCCACAGACCGTGTCGTTCAGACGCGTAGACTATACTTCTTCCGTCAGGTGAGAAATCTATATTCCTCTCCTGCTCCGGAGTGTCGGTAATCTGTTTTGTTGTCTTATATTCTACAGATGTGACATATACATCGCCACGCAAGATGAAAGCTATTTCCTTGCCTTCAGGAGATACTGAAATCTCTGTAGCGCCTGACGACTTCAACCATTTCACGAGATGTTTGTCATAACTGTCGGACACGATGCTGACATTGACTTTCTTCGGAGATTCTCCTTCTTTCACTGTATAGATTTCTCCATTGAGCCCATAGCACAAAGTTCCGTTTGAAGCTACTGAAAGGAAACGTACGGGATGATCGGTATGAGACGTCAGACGTGTAATGTTCTTACCGTCAAGATCTGACTTGTAGATATTGAAACTACCTTCCCTCTCGCTCAAATAATAGAACGATTTTCCATCCGGAGTCCATACAGGAGTTCTGTCTTCACCGTCGAAAGAAGTAATTTTCCTGTAACTTTTTTCTGTTCCTTCCTGTTCTGTGCAGAGCCAAATATCACGTGTTATGGATGATGTGTGATGCTTACGCCATGCATCTTCATATCCCTTCTTGTCATGATAAAGAAGAGACTTGCCATCAGGACTGATGCTGATATCCTCCATAGGTATAGACGAGAACATCACAGGTCTGCCTCCATCTGTTCCTACTTCATATATCTGCGGGAACTGAGAACTGGGGAAAGTCATATCCTGAGCATCAGGCATAACTGCAGCCTGAAAAAGCACATGACTGTTGTCGCGAAAAGCGTATGGCACCTCATTTCCGGAATGAGTGGTAAGTCTTCGTGGCACTCCACCGTCCTTGCCTACAATAAATATATCCATACTACCTTCCCTGTCGGAAGCAAAAGCAATATTCTTTCCGTCAGGACTCCACACAGGATGTGTGTCATGTCCCTGATTGGAAGTTATCTGCAAAGCCTTACCACCTTCGACAGGTACAGTGTAAATATCACCCTTGTAAGTAAAAGCTATCTGCTCGCCGTCAGGAGAAATAGCGCAATAGCGCATCCATAACGGAGAATCCTCAGCATACGATGCCACTCCGGCAATAGAAACGACCGTTGCGAATAAAAGTCTTTTCATAAGCTTAATCTTGTAATTTTTAAAATATCCTGTTTATAAATATAATCGTAATACAAAAATCACAAAATTCCGTAATTTCAGCAAGAAATGAACAGAAAACTTTGAATCAGACTCTAATTCCTTTTATTATCCGATATATTCTTCAAGAAAGCAAGCAGCATATTAATTACCTTTTATTCTGGTGTTCTTGACATTGTGCGAAGAAAAACATATATTTGTAACGACTAATCATCTATTAAAAGAGCAACACTTGTATGGCTAATATTTATCCGGTAGGGATACAGAGTTTCGACGAAATCCGTAAAGGTGGATATATTTATATCGACAAGACAGAATATATCTACGAATTGATTAAAAACGGGAAATATTACTTTCTGAGCCGTCCGCGACGTTTCGGTAAAAGCCTTCTTATTTCGACCATAGAAGCATACTTTCTAGGCAAAAAAGAACTTTTCAATGGTCTTGCCATGGAAAATCTTGAAAAAGAGTGGATAGAATATCCTGTATTGCATATAGATCTGAACAATCAAAAATATGAGTACAAAGACAGTTTGGACGAGATTCTTAACAACACATTAACCCACTGGGAAGAGCTATACGGAGCAAGGGAAGCAGAAAGCAGTCTTTCCTTACGTTTTCAGGGAGTTATACAGCGTGCTGCAGAAAAGGCCGGTAAAAACGTTGTCATACTGATAGATGAATATGACAAGCCTATGCTACAAGCAATAGGAAATGAAGATCTTCTGACAGAATACAGAAACACCCTAAAAGCATTCTACGGAACTTTGAAAAGCTGCGACCGATACATAAAGTTTGCACTGCTTACAGGAGTTACAAAATTCAGCAAAGTCAGTGTATTCAGCGATCTTAACAATCTTATGGACATCTCCCTGTCAAGGCGTTTCGCCAATATTTGCGGAATTACAGAACATGAACTGCACCGTGACTTCAAGGAAGACATAAAAATAATGGCCGAAAAGAACGACATGACCGAAGAGGAGATGAAGGATACTCTGAAAATATGGTACGACGGATATCATTTTGCCGACAAGAGCGAAGATATCTACAATCCTTTCAGTATTCTGAACACCTTTGCAGAAATGCAGTTGGGAAGCTACTGGTTTGAAACCGGCACACCGACATTCCTGGTGGAACTGCTTAAGAAAAGCAATTACGATCTGAACAGATTCAATAATGAAATGGCATCGTCAGATTCATTAGGAGGAATTGAGTCTATATATGTAAATCCTGTACCTATTCTTTATCAGAGCGGGTATCTGACTATCAAAGATTTCGACAAGGAGTTCAGACTATACTATTTGGGATTTCCCAACCGTGAAGTAGAAGAAGGATTCAACCGTTTCCTGTTGCCATACTATGCGTCTGTAGAGAATGGTAATACAACATTCCAGATAAAATCATTTATAAATGATGTACGCAACGGAGATATTGATTCATTCATGCTACGCCTGCAAAGTTTCTTTGCCGACACACCTTACGAACTGGCAAGAGAACTTGAATTGCACTATCAGAATGTTCTTTTCATAGTATTCAAGTTATTGGGTTTCTATACAGAAGCCGAATACCATACTTCGAACGGAAGAATTGACATGATAGTCAAGACAAACAAATTATATCTACGTTATGGAATTCAAGCTTAACGGTAGTGCCGAAGAGGCTATAAAACAGATAAATGAAAAAGAATACGCAAAGCCATTCGCTTCCGACACTCGCAAATTGTTGAAGGTAGGCATTAACTTCAACAATCAGATAAGAGGAATAGAAAAATGGATAGTTGAAGAATAATATTTATTTTTGTAACTGATAATAACAACAAACATATAATAATGGAAACAGGATTAAAACACGTCAGCACAGTAACCGTAAGTGCTGCCAACACAGCCCTCACAATGGGCTCGGGCGATATGGAAGTTTTCGCTACACCTGCAATGGTAGCTCTCATGGAAAATGCCGCAATGAAAGCAGTTGCACCTCATCTGCCAGAAGGCTCAACTACTGTAGGAGCAATGATGGAAACATCTCATATCAAGCCATCAGCTTTGGGAGAAACAGTTAACGCAGAAGCTATACTTGAAGAAATAGACGGCAGAAAGCTTACATTCAAGGTTACTGCATCTGATTCAAAAGGTACGATAGGTGAAGGAAAACATATCCGCTATATAGTAGATAGGGAACGCTTCCTCTCTAAACTGAAATAAGAAAAACCTTAAACAATAAACCAATACGGACCGTTTCAATCTAATATGTGAAACGATCCGTATTCTTTTTCATATCCTTTTCAATTTCCATTTTCCCCGATGCAGATATATACTGCAGAAGATGAGCAGGAATCCTCCGTAAACATGTTCCGAAGTCCAGCACCAAGCCACATCTAGCCTCATCACCTGAATTATCAATGTGATATATGCAGCATAAATCACTAGAGTTGACAGCTCCAATATAAACGCCATACGCGTATTTCCCGTACCCGATACAGATTGAAAATATATATTCGATGCAGCCGTAAGCCATGTAGTGGTACAGAACACCCACAACGACGGGATTGACGCTTCTATAAGATCAGGCATATCGGTGTAGATACCTAATACCACAGTAGGAAATACCGCAAACAATATGGTCAACGGCAAAACAATAGACAGTGCAAGTTTTATATGCTGATGCACCGTACAGACCACACTGTCTGCCTTCCCTGCACCTATCTGATTACTTACGAGCGAACCGCACGTGGAAGCAAACGCAGATATTATCATAAACGTGATACCGGAGATATTCCTTATGATATTTGTTATCGCAAGCGGACGTTCTCCCAGATGTTCCACATAAAGAAAGAAGATAAACCATGTGGAAAGCGATACGAAATTCTGAATCATTGTCCACAGGGAGACATTAAGAATTCTTCTGAGTTTATCCGTATTGAATGAACTGAACCTGTTCAAACCATATTTCTTCAGGTCTATTTTCCTGACGGTATATGTAATGAAGAATATCAGAGACACAAGCTCCGCAAGCGACGAACCTATTGCCGCACCTGCTATTCCAAGAGCCGGAAATCCCAACTTACCGAAAATCAGGATATAATTGAAAACGATGTTCGAACCCACCATCACAAGCGAATTCAGAGTAAGAGTCTTGGTCTGGGTAGTGCCGACAAAGAAAGCCCTGAACATCACAGCCACGAATGAGAAGAAGAATCCGAAAGCCCTCCAGTGAATATAACTCTCGGCTGCAGCATAAATATTCTGCGACGAAAGTATCTTCGGAAGCAACCACGGCGTTATCAACTCGGTAAGAGTAAACGCGGCCGCTGCCAGAAAAATCATGAAATACACTCCCTGATAAAATATATCGCCTATCTCTGAATATCTCTTTTCGCCGTTCCTTCGCGCCATCAGTATCTGCGAACCGATACTGAAACCGAAACCTATCATGAAGATGGCGATATAATATACTCCGGCTATGGCAGAAGCACCAAGCTCTATCTCGCCCACCCGCCCCAGGAAGGCTGTATCGGTCATACCTATTGCCTGTTCCATCACAAGGCTGATAAGTATGGGATAGGCTATGGTCAGAATTTCTTTAGAGGTATATGCTTTTTTCTGAATATTACTCATGTCAGTATCTTTAATCAATCACTGTGCAAAGATACTAAATCTATTCCGACATATATTTTTTCAACCTATTAAAACATAAAACTGAATCCTTTCTTCCGATAAGGACGCAATTACGACAATCCATACGCTAAACCATTAAAAAAAATAAAGAAAAATAGAAATCTCAGAATGTAATTGAACTGTATCGTACAAGCTTTCAATGAAATTAGTTATATTTGCATTTGGATTTAGTAAACTTTATCCAAGACATATTAGACTTATAAGAAGCGTTATGCAAATCGTTCAGTCGGAAACCTAGGAAATTTCCAAAGACATATAAACGGTGATTGCATAGTGGTTCTCACGCCATAGCGTGGGCTGCTATTGTTGCATCTGTTTATATGGGCTTTCCTAGGGCCTCCGATTGAAGATGTGAACAATACAGTTCACGCTTCGTATACTAGGAATGACAATTAACCAATAAACATAGCTCATATGAACATTAAGCAATGCATCTATTTATTTGCTACAATCGCATTTTCACTCTCATCTTGTAGTGATAAAAACACAATGGAAAATGATTTTGAGCCTAAGACATATAATGTATTAGGTAAAGTGGAAAAAGGTCCGTTTGTCAGCGGTTCTACTATTACCATTCAACCGATGGACGGAAATCTACAAGTACTTGGGAGCTTGTATTCAGCTACCATTCAGGACGATTTAGGTAATTTTTCATTTGGTTCTAAATTATTTGAAGCACCCTTTGCTGAATTAACGGCTAACGGCTATTTCTTTAATGAGGTTGATGGTGAGTTGTCATCTGGTACATTGAATCTACGCGCTTTGGTAGATTTATCTGATGAAACTACAGTAAACGTAAACCTGCTTACACATTTGAAGTATCAAAGAATACAGAAACTCATTGCGGAAGGGATGAAATTTAGAGAAGCCAATAAGCAAGCACAAAAAGAATTATTTACCGCTTTTGGACTTCAAAAATATGCAGAAAAAGATGCGTCCACATTTTCCATTGCAGAAGGAACGGATGAATCAGCCGCATTGATTGCAATATCTTCTCTGCTGCTTGTAAATAGAAGTGAAGCCGCATTGACGGAATATTTAGCAAAACTATGTAGGGAGTTTGGCGAAAGTGGAAAGTTTGGAAACAACACATTACAGCAAATCAGTGAAGATAAAAAGTATTTGAGTAATCAACTTTCTTCTGTTAGAGAAAATATCATAAACCGTTACGAAAGTTTAGGAATAGATATAGAGGTTAAGGAGCTTAATAGATTCATAGACTGGGACAATGACGGAATAGCCGGAAACGAGACTTTGCAGGAAGGACAGGAAGTAAAGATAGAAACTACAGAGCTGAATGTCCCAAACGAAGGAGGTGTATATACAATAGGCATAACTTCTCCAATTCCGGTTTATCTTAACCCTAAAACTTCTTCTACACAACCCGGTGGCGAAATAACAGAAGAATCTGTCTTTACAAATATATACGACAACATACCAGACGCAAATATCAGTTTGGAAAAGAGTTTAAATGAAAATATACTTACTCTTGAAATTGAACCGCTTAATTCTATCAATTCCAAGACTACTGCTATATCCATTTACGATGGTTTAAGCAATGTTGTTGGAACTATTAATATCAAACAAGACGGGAACAACAATATACCTATGCCAAAGTTAGGCGAAACAGGCAAACAAATTATTGCCAGTATAGCGTCTGATATTGCAAAAGCTTTTTCATATTACAACACAATAGAACAATATTATCACTATAATAAAGAATCAAATCAGAAACTGGTTTCAGAATACATAACTCCAGATAATATTTCCATTGAAAATCTTTGGTATTATCTTTATCGTGCTAACAATATAGTTGTAAGATTTAAAGATGCTGAAGCTAAACAACTAGGTGTATTTCAAAGCTATTTCAATGTATTTAGCGCTTTATATTATTACTATATGGTCATTGCATGGGGGGATGTACCGTATATAAATCATATTCCGGAAATGGATGATATGATGAATATAAGAAGAACTCCTCAAAACGAAATCCTTTCCGATTTAAAATCCAATCTGACAAAAGCGATAGATAATCTAGAAAACAAGAAGAATGAATCTCTCAACAACGAAATAAACGATTATTTCTTCTTGTCAAAAGATGTGGCGCGCATACTGTTAGCCAATATTTATATGTATCAAGGTGAATATCCTCAGGCTGAAAAACTATTGGAAGAAGTTATTAACAGTGGTTTCTATTCCTTAGACGACTCAAACTATAACAATAGCGAAACTATAACAAACTTATTTAAGAATGGCAGTAGCAGTGAAACTATTTTTGCAACTTGTGATAAAACTTCACGAACACGTACCAATATTTCCATTGAAATTTATTCGCTCGTACCTATTATGACTTATACAGATGTCATTCTTTCTTATGCCGAATGCCTTTATAAGTCTGGCAAGATAATGGAAGCAGAATCAGCGTTAAATCTGATAACACAAGCTAAAAGCATCAGTGTATCAGGAGATAATACAGTAGAAAAGATAAAAGATGTAAGACTGCAATTAATGCTTTATACCAATACAAACTTTGCATTTATGAAAAGAAACAATTTTGCAAAAGATGTATATGGAATCGAAGAATATAGACAGCTGTTGCCAATACCACAACAAGAAATAATTGTTAATACATCAATGATACAAAATCCAGGATATTAACAAGAATGCAACCTTTACATAAAAAAAGCTCCACGATTCACTATTGAATAGTGGAGTTTTCTATATAATCACATCTAAAACATAAAACTGAATCCTTTCTTTCGAGAAGCATTGAACCGTTCAATCTCCAAAGAAAGCGATTTCTTTAACTGACCAGCCATAAAGTCCAAAAAAGGCTGATTAACTTCTTCTTCCTGCGATAGTCGTAAGGCAGAAATATACTCTTCTCTATCTTCCTTGAATATCTTAGTAGGGAAAAGATTATAGCAGAACTGAATATAATTCATCAGCAAGCGGGCAGTCCTTCCGTTTCCGTCCACCCACGGATGAATGGTCACCAAATTGAGATGGGCATTGAAACTTAATTCATATTGATCACTCAATGTTTCGACTGCATTCTGCCTTTGCTGCAATACATTGCAAAATTCTTCTACTTTTGCAGGGACTTTCAGATAATTCATATATGACCATCCGCCAAAACCGACAGTAACACCGCAAAGACGGAAATCACCTTTCGAAGAATCGAAAGAACCACCCATTACATTATATGTACTGCCTGTTGTTCGCATCAGTGCAGCATTCAGTTTTTGCAAAAATACCGGTGTAACAGGTATTTTTAGTTTGGACTCATCTTTGGCAAGCTCATATGCTTTCTTTAAATCCTCATTCATCAAATGATATACGAGTGGCTTTCCCTTAGCAGTCAAACCCTCATCAAACAACATTTGAGTTTCCACTTCTGTAAGAGTAGAACCTTCGATAGCAGTAGAATGGGTTATAAGAGAATAAAGGTAGTACTTATCATAGTCCACCGACTCACTGATACCAAGCTTCTGAAATTCCTGATATAGTTGTTCAATCTCCTGCCAAACCACTGACTGCATATCTTGTAATTGATTGGTTGATTTTTTCAAAAATACATTCTTTTTATGTCTTAACAAAAGAAAAGAAATTGTTTTTACATGTAAAAACAAAAAAAAGCTAAGTAATAGTCATTCCTATACTTAGCTTTTTTTCTTGTACCCAGACCCGGTACAAGCCACAGAAATCATAGGAAAACAAAAGAATTTATCTTTCTTATTATCAACTATTTGCATATTTCTTATTTTCTCCATTTTTGCCATATTTTGCCCATTTTTCGTCATTAAGTACACTTTTAGTACACTTTGAAATTTCATTTTCTTTTGTACCTTTGCAATATCGAAAAACAAAAGAAAATCAATTATTTAGCGTAATCACCCGGTTACGGTATCTAAATCGGGATAAAACCTCTAAACAATGGCAAAGTTAGAAAATAAAACGAAAGAAAACCCTAAATTGGAGCAAAACAGGCTGTCGGACGGCAGAATTAGTTTGTATCTGGAGTATTATTTGGGTAGAGAGGAAAAGCCTGTATCTGATAGAGAAGCCACGTACCCCTGCGGAACGCCAGCAGAACAAGGAAACACTGGAGCTTGCTGTAAAAATACGTGCCGAACGTGAACAGGAGTTCAAGGAAAGCATGTTGGGCTATCGCCTGAAAAAAAACCGGAACGTGAATTTCTTGGATTATTTTCAAGCCTATATCAATGACTATACCAAGAAAGACATTCGGATGGTGCAAATCGCCCTAAGCCGTTTCAAGGACTTTTTGAAGGAGCATTACCCGATGCACGAGTTCGGCATCAAGCCGGAACTTATCACGAAGGACATGATGGAACAGTTCGTAGCTTATCTGCAATCCCGGAGCGTGGGCGAAGGGGCTAAAAGCATCTTCCAGCGTTTCAAGAAGGTTATCCACTATGTGATTGACCACGATGTGATGCTGAAAGACCCCTGCAAAGGCGTTACCTGCAAGGCGGATAGCCAGATACTACGCAAGGACGTGCTTTCGCCGGAAGAAATCCAGCGGTTGATTGCGTGCCATTATGACAACGAGAACCCCAACGTAAGGCGTGCGTTTATCTTTTGCCTGTATTGTGGCTTGCGCTTCTGTGATGTGAAAGACCTTACCTATAAGAATATCGACTACGCTAATAAGCTGCTAAAATTTGAGCAGAACAAGACCAAAGGTCATTCCGCCAGTAGCGGTGTGGTCATTCCGCTCAATGACGGTCTTCTTTCGCTTGTGGGAGAACCGCCGGCAGACGGTAACAAAGACGCTCTCATCTTCAACCTGCCTTCGTATGAAAGTTGCTGCAAATCCGTCAAGCGTTGGGTGAAAAGAGCCGGGATAGATAAGCACATAAGCTGGCATTGCGCCCGTCACTCATTCGCCGTGAATATCCTCAACAATGGGGCGAACATCAAGACGGTTGCCAGCCTGCTCGGGCATAGCGGACTGAAACATACGGAGAAATACACCCGTGCGGTGGATAAATTGAAAGAGGAGGCGATAAACAGCCTGCCGGAATTAAAGTTTTAACCATAAAAGACTTACCTTTGCAATTATGGACTTTGAAGCATTAGTAAAACATATCAGCACGATACAAAGCACGTTGCAGGCGCAAGCCGCACACGCTGTAAACCTCGCCCTGACTGCCCGCAATTGGCTCATGGGCTGCTATATCGTGGAGTTTGAGCAAAACGGTGAAGACCGTGCCGCATACGGCGAATAACTGTTGAAGAAACTGGAACAGCGGTTGAATGTCAAAGGACTGAACGAGCGCAGGTTTCGTGAGTTCCGGCGGTTGTACCTCGTTTATCCGCAACTGAAAGAGCCTATCGCACAATACATATTGGCAGGAAGCGAAATTCGGCACACACTGTCCGCCGAATTTGCAGACCCAATTCGGCGGTCGCCAACCGCCGAATCTTCTCAATACATTCAATCGGCTCAAAACAAATGGATTACCCCACCCGAAAAGTTATTTAGCCGCCTATCCTCTACCCATTTGAATGTAATTTCACCCATTGATAACCCTGTAAAACGTGCTTTCTACGAAATGGAAGCCATTCGGGGCTGCTGGTCAGTAAAGGAATTGGAGCGGCAAATCAATTCCCTCTATTACGAACGCAGCGGATTATCCCAAAATAAGGAAACCTTGTCTGCCTTGGTGCAGCGGCAAGCCATGCCGCTGCAGCCCAAAGACATTATTAACACGCCCGTTACGTTGGAGTTCTTGGGATTGAACGACCGTGCTTTGGTAACGGAAAACGACTTGGAGCAATCCATTCTGGACAACCTGCAACGCTTCCTGTTGGAAATGGGACATGGCTTCTGCTTCGAAGCACGCCAAAAGAGAATCCTGATAGACGGGGATTATTTCTTTGCCGACCTCGTGTTTTACCACCGCATTTTGAAATGCCATGTCATCGTGGAATTGAAGATAGACAAGTTCCGCCACGAATACGCTTCGCAACTGAACCTATATCTTAACTACTTCAAGGCGGAAGTGATGCAACCCGACGACAATCCGCCTGTCGGCATCCTGCTTTGCACCGAGAAGGGCGACACGTTGGTAAAATACGCCACTGCCGGATTAGACCCGAACATCTTCGTGCAAAAGTATATGATAGAACTTCCCACTGAAGAGGAAATTAAGAAGTTCATTTCAACTGCAAACTATTAGCAATAAAAAACACTACTGGCGAAAAGAAGGAAAGCCATTCTTTCTCTTTTCGCCAGCACGTTTATTACTGCCAACAAGAATAGGTTTAGGTTAGTTTGGATGTATATACAAAAGACAGAACTAAACCGTAAATGCAGACGATAATTATAGCAAGTCACTTATGATACATTCTGTTCTTCCAAGACTATATTAGCATCATTATCGCATTTTTCAGGCTTAATCCGCTCTATACGACGAATATGTTTTGCCCTATTAGCTATAATTAACGGTACACGCTCGACAACAACAACCGATGTGTCAAGCCCCAACGCACTCGGTTCTCCAATGCCTATCTTTCTAATTAAGGCATAAAGGCTCATCAGCAAATTTTGTCGGCGGTTACGGGAATCTTCAGGATAATATATCCGGTGGATAATAATAAAGCAAAAATCACCCGGTATGCCATTCTTATGCAATGAAGGATAAGAGCTTGTTAGTTCTACTTCACCATCCGCAACAAGGTCATCAACTACTTGTCGTAAATAAAGGCTCACGCGCGGTTCTATACGAAAACCTATACGCATGGTTATACTAAACAATGTCCCTTTTATTAATGTGGAACAATTATATTCAAGTGTGTCTGGTGTATCCACAAATTCAAGGTTAATAAGCCAATAATGATCTGCCCGTTTAGGCTGCTTATTAATTATGGAATACAACAATTTATCGTCCACACAACCTTCTTTGTTTGCATGATTCACATAGACAAGATTAGAAGCATATTTGGATATGCTTTCGTCCGCCTTAATATCAGAAATAATGTTGTAGTATTCACTTAACCGTTTGGAAGACATATGTTTTCGACGAATTTTGTTGGCACTTACCCATACAAACATGATAAAACATAATAATCCACCTATTAACAGCGTAAACCAACCTCCGACCATAAATTTGGACAGGTTTGCAGCAAGGAAAATACCTTCAATAACACAATATCCGCCGACAAACAGTATTGATAGAATGCGTGGAATGTTATGCATATGCAAATAGAATCCCAACAACAATGTTGTCATCAACATTGTAATAGTTATGGCAAGTCCATAAGCGGCTTCCATGTGGGTGGAATCTCGAAACAACAATATAGTAAATATTACTCCAATATACATTACAAGGTTTACCATTGGAATAAATGACTGACCTTTTACGTTGGTAGGGTGCTTAATACGCATACGAGGCCAGAAATTCAAGTTCATAGCTTCACTCAATATGGAAAATGAACCGCTTATTAGAGCTTGGCTCGCAACAATAGCTGCCCCGGTAGCCATTGCTATGGAAAACAACAGTATTTCTTGTGGCATGATTGAATAAAATGGGTTCACTGTACCTTCTGCACTTTCCGGATGATGCAATACCCACGCTCCTTGCCCCAAATAATTTAGAATAAGCATCACCTTTACAAATATCCAACTGACCGTAATATTTCGTCTGCCACAGTGCCCTAAATCAGAGTATAAGGCTTCTGCACCAGTGGTACACAAGAAAACGGCACCCAATATCAGAAACCAGTGGGGGGATTCCACTAATAACCGTATGGCATAGTAAGGATTGAATGCCTTGAATACTTGAGGATAGGAAGTCAGACTGATAGCTCCGGCGATTCCAAGAAGCAGGAACCAAAGTAGCATAAATATGCCAAATGACCGTCCTATATTTTCTGTACCAAAACGCTGAACGAAAAATATAATGGTAATAATGGTCAGTGTAATAGGAATCACAGGCAGATGCGGACTGATACTTTCAAGTCCTTCTATGGCAGTTGTGACCGTAATGGCTGGAGTGATAATACCATCAGCAAGCAAAGTGCTCGCACCGATAATGGCAATGATGTAAATCCACCTTCTTCTGTGGCGGCGTAAAAGGGCATAAAGCGCAAGTATGCCACCCTCCCCGTTATTGTCGGCACGGAGAGCCACCAGCACATATTTCACCGTAGTCTGAAGAGTAAGCGTCCATATGATACAAGACAATGCGCCTAAAACATAATTTTCATCAAGAGCTTCTCCAGTATGAATGATGGCTTTCATAACATAGAGTGGCGATGTTCCAATGTCACCAAAAACAATACCCAATGTGATGAGTAACCCGGCAAATCCAAGTTTATGTTGAATATTGCCTTCTTTTGATAAGTTTGCCATAAAAAGTAGTTTTTTGTTCTACATATATTTGTTTTCCTTTTAAGCGGCGCAAATATAAAATAAAATCTTAACAATAAGATTTCACTTTTCTTTTTTCGTGAAAAATATCATATAAACCTTGACGATGGTCAAGGGGCAAAGAGATAGAACTTACTTACCATATTTTCTCTCAAATAAATCCTTATTCTTTTTTCCCCATTCGAGCATAGCATCAATAATTGGGATAAGAGTAAGTCCAAGAGACGTTATTGAATATTCCGAGCGAGGTGGAAGCTCGGGGAATATGGTTTTCTTTACCAGACCATCTTCTACCAATTCTTTCAATTGTATGTCTAACACTCTTGGAGTAGCTTCTGGTAATGCCTTATGAAGCTCACTGGGCCGCATCGAGCGATAACGCAACTCATCCAATATACACGATTTCCATTTAGAGTCTATAAGACTCATGGTCAATCGTAACGGGCAATCCAAGTCTATAGGTATTTTTCGTTCGTACATATTATTCTGTTTTTGTGGTAAAATTACTAATAATATACAGAAGAATAAGTATACCGAATAAATTTTCGGTATATGAATAATTTTACGGTACTTGTATAAACAGAGGCTACCGCCTAACTTTGCAATAGAATTAATAACACATAAAATATAAAATTATGAGAGCTAATATTGAAGAATACAAAGCAGTGGAAAACGCTGCCATGAAATTTGTTAAAAGTGTAGCAGAAGGAAACAGTAGTTATGCAAAAGATCTATTTGTCGATGAAGCAGTCTTATTCGGCTATTTGGATGGCAAATTAGAACACGGTTCCATCGAGCAATTCTACCATAATGTTGATACGGTAAGTGCTGGTAATAACTTTAAGGCACGTATAGACATCGTTTCTGTGGAAGAAACTGTAGCAGTTGTGCGTGTATTAGAAGAAAAATGGGGCGACAGAATTGATTTTACAGATTATTTGCTTCTGTTAAAGATAAACAACGAATGGAAATGCGTAGCAAAAGCATATAATCAGAACTCAGATACTATTCAAAAATAAAAGGTGGAAATATCATGAGAATAACAGTTATCACAGGTAGTCCACGCAAACATGGCAACAGTTTCGCCATGACAGAAACTTTTATAAAGGAAGCAGAACATTGTGGGCATGAAATAAAACGTTTTGATGCAGCATTTATGAAGATTGGAGGCTGCCATGCCTGTATGACATGTTACAAGACTGGGAAAGCCTGTTCTTTCAATGAAGAATTTGACATTATCGCATCTTCAATAGTTGACTCCGATGCCATTGTATTTACCATGCCCGTTTATTGGTATTCAATACCGGCACAGATAAAGGGAGTTATTGATTGTATGTTTTCACTTGTGGTAGGCGGAAAGGAAGTTGCCGGAAAGAAATAGGGACTGATAACATGCTGTGAAGAAGACGATCCGACCGTCATGGATGGTGTTCGTATTTCTATGGAAAGAACTGCAGCTTTGCTGAAATGGGAACTGGCAGGAGAAGTGCTCATACCAGGTGTACTGAATGAGGGAGAGATAAAGAATACTGATGGCTGTAAACAGGCGGCAGAACTGGCTTATAAATTTTGACAACAAATGAAAGTATTACTTATAAATGGCAGCCCTCATAAAAAGGGCTGCACTTATACGGCATTACACGAAGTGGAAACAACATTACAACAAAATGGAATAGAGACTGAAATGCTTCATTTGGGTAAAGCGCCTGTTTCTGGTTGTATTGCTTGTATGAATTGCATGACGACAGGTTTTTGTTTCCAAAAAGATATCGTACGAGATATCCAGATGAGGTTGGATGAATTTAACGGAATCGTCATAGGTTCCCCCGTCTATTATAGCGCACCGACAGGTCAACTGATTTCGTTTTTGAACAGATTATTTTTTGCCACAGAAAAACGTATGGCTGGCAAACTGGGAGCATCTGTAGTTTCTTGCCGACGGGGAGGAGCCTCTGCAACCTTTGAGCAACTCAATCAATATTTCACGATTTGCAACATGCCTATTGTATCATCTCAATATTGGAATTCTGTACATGGCTTCACACCTGATGATGTTAACCAAGACAAAGAAGGGCTACAAACCATGAGAGTCTTGGGGCAAAACATGGCATGGCTACTGAAATGCATTGAAAGCGGCAAGAAAGCAGGAATAGAAAAGCCAACATACGAACCAAGGCTAAGAACCAATTTCATTTAATAAAAGATGAAAGTTCATAATCAGGTCATGCTCGTTCCTGACTTTCATCGGTATTTATGCCATAATATCTGCGTCTTTCAGCACGGTTTCTTGCGGATTAGGGAATAATGATATTGTTCTAACCTTTAGCGAATGCCAAATTATTCATAACTTTGGATTATGACAAAAGACAATTTAATCAATCATATTTTTAATCATAATACAGCAGAAACCTTGCCCATTCCACCTAAGACCATATTGCTGGAGGAAGGTAAGATTGCGGATAGGATATACCTTATCCGCAAAGGTTGTCTGAGATTGTTTTTCTACAATGAGGGAAAGGATATAACCTTCCAGTTTTTCTTCGAGGGAGATTTCGTGGCTTCATTTGACAGTCTGTACAAAGGTACACCGAGCCTGTTCTCACTGGAAAGTATCGAGCCGTCAGAAGTCCTGTTTATAAAGAAAGAAGACTTCTACAATAAGATAGAAGGCAATTCTTCATTAAGAAAGCTATATGAAGAGAAAATTATAGAGAGGTTCAGCTTCTACCAGCACCTGTTCCTGTCCCGTATCAAGAATACACCACAGCAAAGGTACGAAGAACTGTTGAAGGAATATCCAAATATCATCTAACGAGTGCCGCAACATTACATAGCTTCCTATCTTGGCATTACTCCTGTTTCGCTCTCCCGCATCAGAAACCGTCGCTAAGCTCCATTTCTTTACAATTGTTATCGTCCGTTTCCGATAAAGTAGTGACCTTTGCACCATTAAATTTGGAAATGTATGAAAAAAGTTTTTGTAATCGACTGGATTTTAATCGTTGTATTCATCGTGTCTGCCATTTCAGGAATTGGTCTGCACATAGCCGGACATGGGAACAGCCACGAAGTATGGCATAACTGGGCAGTGGTTCATGTCGTGAGCAGTGTATTGTTCCTTGTTGCCATCATATTCCATGTGACAACACACTGGGGGTGGTATAAGGGAATCATAAAAAACGGAATAGGCAGGAAAAGCAAGGTTACAGCAGTTCTGTCTATCATATTTTTATTGCTGTCCGTTACAGGTATCGTATTACTTGGAGTAAGCGGAGCAAACTCTCCACTTGGACTGTGGCATTATAAAATAGGTATCATAATGATAATCATAGCTATCGGGCACATTATAAAGCGATTGTCTGCTCTTCGCAAGTCCTTAAATACAAAAAACAGTAAGTTCCCGATATTTATAGCTTAGAACTTTCTTTAGTAACTTGTAAGAGGATATTCGGGAACAATTTGGGAACATTAATATAAAAAGGAAAGAGCTAAATATTTGATTTGCAAATACTTAGCTCTTTTTCTTGTACCCAGACCCGGGGTCGAACCGGGATGGATGTTACTCCACTGGTGTTTGAGACCAGCGCGTCTACCGATTCCGCCATCTGGGCTTGTTAACTTTCTATTCTCTGTCGGAATGAGGCGACTCGAACGCCCGACCCCTACGTCCCGAACGTAGTGCGCTACCAACTGCGCTACATTCCGAGTGAGAATTTTTCGTTTGCGGATGCAAAGGTATTCATAAAATCGGTATTTGCAAAACTTTTGTAATATTTTTTGCTCGAAAACATAAAATATCATTGTTGAATATAGGAAAATTCATACTTTTGAGCCGCAAAAGTATATTTTATAAGCTATAAACACCATGACAACAATATATCTTGCACGCCACGGACAGACGGAAGAAAACCTTATGAGGATTTTTCAGGGACATCTGCCGGGAACACTGACAGCCGATGGCATTGAGCAGGCACGAAACCTGGGAAAGGAACTTGAAGGTATCCAAATAGACTGCATACTGAGCAGCGACCTTAAACGTGTAGTCGATACCGTGAACTATGCCATAGCAGACAGAAATCTGCCCTGGGAAAAGACAAAATTGCTCAGAGAAATAGACTGGGGGAAATGGACAGGGCTAAAGATAGACTCAGTTGATAAACAGAATCCTCCGGAAGATGCCGAAACCAAAGAAATGCTTTATAAACGTGGAAAGCGTATAGTGGAATATATAAAGGAGAAATACTCCGGGAAAAATGTACTGGTAGTGGCGCACGGACTTATCAACCGATCCATCCAGGCTCATATATTGGGAGTAGATATAAATGAGCTATACAACATTCAGCACATGAAGAATGCCGAAGTAAGGAAGTTCACTTTATAAACAGAAAAGAGAGTTATTAACAAAAAAGAAAGTTATTAACAGCTTTGTGCATACCTGTTAATAACTTTCTTTTTTATGTATTTATATCAACCGGAAATCAAGGATGAACCAGAGTTCCAATGTTTTCTCCAGACATAACTTTTTTCAGATTACCAACTGTATCCATATCGAATACAATAATAGGCAGATTGTTTTCCTTACACATACATGTAGCAGTCAGGTCCATAACCTTAAGTCCGCGTGCAAGAACTTCATCGTATGTGATTTCATCAAACTTGGTTGCTGTAGGATCTTTCTCAGGATCAGCAGTATAGATACCATCTACACGAGTACCCTTCAACATTACGTCGGCCTCAATTTCAATACCTCTCAATGAAGAGCCTGTATCTGTAGTGAAGAACGGATTTCCTGTACCGGCAGACATGATTACCACTTCGCCGTTTTCCATTGCCTCGATGGCTTTCCATTTGGTATAAAACTCACCTATCGGTTCCATGCGGATTGCTGTAAGCACACGTGCCTTCACACCTGCCGCCACAAGAGCAGAGCTAAGTCCGAGGCTGTTGATAACTGTAGCAAGCATACCCATCTGATCGCCTTTCACACGGTCGAATCCCTTACCAGCACCGCTAAGTCCGCGGAAGATGTTACCACCGCCAATCACAATACCAATCTGCACACCCATATCGTGTATTTCCTTGATCTGCTGTGCATACTCGCCAAGGCGCTTTTCGTCTATACCGTATTTCTTTTCTCCCATCAAGCTTTCACCGCTCAGCTTAAGGAGGATTCTTTTGAATTTAGCCATAACTTTTTATCGTTTATTATTTTATCGAAACAAAATTACTTATTTGATTATTACCTTACAAATTTTCAGAAACTAAAAAGCTTTCCATCTTCTTCTCCGTCTGTTCCCATAGTTCTTTCATCTGTGGATGATGCAGATACTTGTCGCTTAATTTCCTCTGCTTGCAAGAGGCAAACATTCCGCCGGTAACTCCTTCGTACTTTTCATCAAGCAGAAGATGTATCGCTGTATCAGCTCCCTGTCGGGGAGTACGGATACACGGACGGAACAGAATATCCGTAAGAGGATCAAACCACATATCCATCCTGATGATATTGGTAGAAACGATTCCAGGGTCGGCAGCATTAACAGTTATTCCCTTGTCTTTCACTCTTTCAGAGAGTTCACGGGTGAAAAGCCAGAGTGCAAGTTTTGTATTACTGTATATAGGGATACGGAAGAAACTACCCTCACGTCCTTTCGTAAAGAAATTAGGGCCTATTTTTCCGATGGCGTACGTACACGAAACCATACTCACAATCCTGCTCCCTTCGTGCATCAATGGCAACAACAAACGTGTAAGAAGATACGGAGCCAGATAATTCACTGCCACTGTATGTTCGAAGCCGTCTTCCGTACGTGTGAAATGAGTACACATCGTGCCGGCATTATTCATCAGAAGTTCCACTGAAGGTGTTTTTCTCTTAATCTTTCTTGCGGCCTCAACCACCGATTCCATAGAAGACAGGTCTGCCTGAACCACCTCTATATCATCATTGCCGGTATCAAGAGCAATCCTGCTTTTCTTTTCCTCACCTTTGAAACTGGTGTAACACACCATTATCACATGATAACCTGCCAACGCAACGGCCTTGGTTATTTCCGAGCCCATACCTCCGTCGGCTCCCGTTATTACAGCAGTCTTCTTCATCATTTGTTCTCCAATTTTTCAATTTCTTTTTTCAGGCAAGGCGGAAGTTCTTCTTTCAGATGCTTATGACATGCCATATCCACTGTGTACATTCTGCCTATACAGTAATTGCTGTGTCCGCAATTGCACCGGGCACATTCTTCCATCTTCATACGATTGACAAATCCCGGTTCATTCAGCAGGGCACGCCCCATCTGTACAAACTCGAATCCTTTGTTCAGCACCTCATCTATTTTCTCTCTTGAAACAAGTCCGCCTACATATACCAGCGGAATATCCTTTATCTGCTCTCTGAACTTCAGTGCATCATCAAGGAAATAAGCCTCGCTGAAAGGTACTGTAGGTATCATAAGATGTCCGAAGAGTTTTACACCGTACTTCAGCCACCAGCAGTCCATATAATGAGTAAGAGTCTTTATAGGCATTGCGCCACGCATGACGTACATAGGTGCCTTACTGACAAAACCTCCACTAAGCACAAGGGCCTGAGCACCGTCCTCTTTCAAACGCTGCGCCACTTTCAGACTTTCGTCTATATCCATTCCTCCCTTGAAGCCATCGCGCATGTTCATCTTTACCAGAACAGCCATATCGTCTCCGGCAGCTTTCATCACCTCTGTCATAACTTCGTCCATGAAACGCATCCTATTCTCTAACGAACCGCCATACTCGTCCTTTCTGTGGTTGGTATATGGTGAAAGGAACTGGCTTATCAGATACCCGTGTCCGGCATGTATCTCTACGGCATCAAAACCTGCCTCACGAGCCAATCTAACAGAATCTCCATACGCCTTTGCCAAAACAGGAAGCTCATACTTACGGAGTCCGCGAACAAACGTCGGCGAATAGAGATTAAATCCTGTACATGCACCGACAGGTGTTTCGCCACATATCTTCTTATGCGACATGTTTCCACAATGCCCAAGCTGAATGCTTGCAGCAGCCCCCTCACGATGGATAGCGTCAGTAAGTTTCTTCAGGTCTGGAACAATCTCAGGACGCATCCACAACTGTCGGTCGAAAGACAGTCCGCTTCGTGTCACCGCAGCGTATGCCACAGTAGTCATTCCCACTCCACCATGAGCAACCGACACATGATAGTCATACAAAGCCTTCGACGGCTTGTTGCCGGGACACATACTTTCGAACGCAGCCGAACGTATAGTACGGTTTCTAAGCGTCAAAGGGCCAATCTTATATTCTGTAAATAGTTTTGATGTTTCCATATTCCTAATATATATAAGGTATCAAACATTTTCTTTTTCCTACCACTTCCGTTCCGAACTCCTCCACATAACGTTTCCTTATAGCGTATGCACGTGAAGCGAGATTGGCAAAAGTCCATACCACAAATATCCATGCCGCCGCATCGCATGTAAGTATGGCAAATCCTGTCCATTCCATCAGCTCTCCCAGATAATTGGCAGACGTAACGTAACGGTACATTCCTTTTTGCGGGAAATAGTGCCTTGTATCACCTTTCGGACGAAGATGTCTTATAACATTGTCCGAATGAAGGTTTATCACCATTCCTGCAATGAATATCAACGTTCCTATTATGAAATAAGGTGAATAGAGCCAGTCTGTCGAATATTTTTCATAATTATCAATATGAAACAATGAATATCCTATAAGAAAACCGTTGATAAGATTAAACACTACTCCCATAAGCATTATACTTACGGGCATCTTGCTCTTACCTTTCATCAGAAGCGGGAAAACAAATGCCCTCTGGAAATAGTGTATCTCGAAAAGGATGAAGAAAACAGCGGGAACGGACATCAGCGAATACTGTCCGGTGTGCCACATTACTGCCATAAGAATAAATGCTGGACATTCCATTATCACCCACCCCACTTTATTGGGAAGGCTCAAGCCCCAACTTTTGGTGTGGAATATACCATAGCCTGCCTTTATGAAAAATAAAGCAATGAATACTATTATAGCCAACACAGGCATAATGTACATCAGGACATTAAACAAAGTATTAATCATAGAATTCGTATTTTCCCCAAATTTATGATTTTATTTCCATTCGGTCAATTATTGATGACAAAACATGGAGCTAAATAAGAAAAACGCCTGTTCTGAGAAACCGTTACACGTACGTGTAACGCTCGTGACACGTTCGTGTTACTATAGTGACACGTTCGTGTTCCATCCGTCACACGTACGTGTGACGGTTTATGTATATTTTCATAAAAAAAATCCAACCGTAGTTTAAATGGTATTTAAACTCCGGTTGGACACCTTATATATACGAATCTATTTCGACCTTAACGCCTCAACTATAATCTCTGCCGCTTTTTCGGATGCTCCTGGATTTCCCAATATACTTTTCAACTGCGAGTACCCATCCAGTACACTTTCACGTTTATCCCCTCCGGGCAATATGGCAGCAAACTCATGCTTCAGGTTAGAGGCTGTCATACCGTCAGCAACAAGTTCTTTCACTGTTTCCTTGCCTGTGATAAGATTTACCAGCGAAACATACTTCACTTTCAGAAGGAACTTTCTGAGGAAAGATACAAGTTTTCCGGCCGACATATAGTAACATACCACCTGAGGTACTCCAAACAATGCTGTTTCCAGTGTTGCAGTGCCGGACGTAACCATAGCCGCCACAGAATGCTGAAGCAATCTGTATGTCTGCGAAAATACTATTTTCGTCTCAGGAGTTATGTATTGTTTATAATAATCATGTGATATACCTGGCGCTCCTGCCACCACAAACTGATACTGCGGGAAGGAACGGGCTACTTCCATCATACGAGTTAGATTATCCCTTATTTCCTGTTTTCGGCTTCCTGCAAGTATCGCCACTATAGGTTTGTCCGACAGCCCGTTATCTTTAATAAAAGAAAGTCTGTCAGAAGGATGCTTTGCAAGATATTCCGAAACTGAATCGACACTAGGATTGCCTACATATGATATAGGGTAATTATGCTTCTTATAGAAATCTATTTCAAAAGGAAGTATGGAAAGCATCTTGTCTATATCACGCTTTATATCCTTTATACGGTATTCCTTCCATGCCCATATTTTAGGAGAGATATAATAATAGACAGGGATATCCGTATGCTGCTTGATATATTTGGCTATTTTCAAGTTAAATCCCGGATAATCCACCAGAATTATCACATCAGGTTTCCATTCCAATATATCCGATTTACACAGACTCATATTGCGGAATATGGTACGCAAATGCAAAAGCACGGGAATAAAACCCATATATGCCATATCCTTATAATGCTTGACCAGTGTTCCACCCACACTCTGCATAAGATCACCTCCGAAAAAGCGGAATTCTGCATTTTCATCATACTTTTTCAACGAGCACATAAGGTTTGAAGCATGCAAATCGCCTGAGGCCTCTCCTACTATCAGATAATATTTCATGTAAGTTTTGAGTTTTTAAGTTTGTAAGTTATTGAGTTTGCAACTGTAACCTTGTAACTGTTGCCTTGTTTTCTTAAAGAGACCAGTTCCACGACTTCATATTCTCCATTAGTTCGTATGCCGTAACATCAACTTTTGTCGGTGTTATGGCTACATAACAGTTATCTAGAGCCCAATGGTCTGCGTCTTCGGCATTCGGTTCATAATTTTTATAAGATCCTGTCAGCCAATAATATCCACCGTGACGAGGATGGTTACATTCGGCAAATTCGTTTATCCACACTCCGTCTGTCTGACGGCATATACGAACACCTTTCAGATCTTTCGTATCAGGGAAATTCACATTAAGACATGTTCCGTAAGGAAGTCCGTTTTTCAACGTCTCCTTCACAATCTGTCTGACATATGGCAATGTAAATGAGAAGTCTGCATCAGAAGCATGACTACAAAGAGAAAAACCGATTGATGGAATTCCTTTCAGACATCCTTCTATTACTATCCCCATTGTCCCGGAATAATGTACATTGACAGAAGAGTTATCACCATGATTTATACCTCCTATAATCATATCGGGAGTACGTCCCAAGATGGTATGCATGGCCAGTTTGGTACAATCTACCGGAGTTCCACTACATTTATACACCACCAGTCCTTCTTCCTCCTTAACCTTTTCATAATGCACAGGAACAGCAGAAGTTATTGCACACGAAGCACCTGAACGTGGGCCGTCTGGAGCCACAACAACCAAATCGGCTTCACCGCGCAATGCTTTTATTAATTCGTTGATACCTTTAGCCTGATAGCCATCGTCATTCGACAGCAATAAAAGAGGTTTACTATTTGCCATATACATAAAGGGATTAAAATCATAGTTACTTTAAAAACGACGTAAAGTTACAATCTTTTCAGATAATGCTACAAAAAACTATGTGACAATACGTTTTCAAATCTTAATCTTCATAAACCGGATTAGTTTTTTATGTGGTTTTCAGTATCTTTGCCCAAGTTTAGTTATTAACAAAAGCGGTAAGTTATCAACACTTTCCGCAAAAGTAACAGTTTTTTAATTGGTCGTATCACTAATTATTAGTTATTTCGCACCAAGATTAAACTGATTAATATGGGAAAAATAATTGCTTTAGCCAACCAAAAAGGCGGTGTAGGGAAAACTACTACAACAATAAACTTGGCTGCATCACTGGCTACTCTGGAAAAAAAGGTATTGGTTATAGATGCCGACCCGCAAGCTAACGCTTCTTCAGGTCTTGGAGTGAACGTAAACGAAATCGATTGCTCAATCTATGAATGCCTTATCAATCAAACTGATATAAGAGAAGCCATTTATACAACCGATATTGACAGATTAGACATCATACCATCTCATATAGACCTGGTAGGGGCTGAAATAGAAATGCTTAATCTGGAGAACAGAGAGAAAATAATGAAAAAGGCTCTGGAACCGATGAAAGATGAATACGACTATATACTTATTGACTGTTCACCATCACTCGGACTTATAACAATAAACGCCCTGACAGCCGCAAATTCTGTCATCATACCGGTACAGTGTGAGTATTTCGCCCTCGAAGGAATAAGCAAACTGCTAAACACAATAAAAATAATAAAGACTAAACTTAATCCGTCATTGGAAATAGAAGGTTTTCTTCTGACAATGTACGACTCCAGATTGCGTCTTGCAAACCAAATATATGATGATGTAAAAAGACACTTCCAGGAACTGGTATTCAAAACCATCATCCAACGCAACGTAAAACTGAGTGAAGCGCCAAGCCACGGAATACCGGCCATACTGTATGATGCCGAATCAACAGGAGCCAAAAACCATTTGGCATTGGCCAACGAAATAATAATGAAAAATATTTAATAAGATATGGCAGTACAGAAAAAATTTGCATTAGGAAGAGGACTGGACGCACTTATATCCAACAATGAGGAAGTGCATACATCCGGTTCGTCAAATATCGGCGAAATAGAGTTGAGCAAGATTTCTGCCAACCCTAACCAGCCGCGACGTGAATTTGACCCGATAGCATTGCAGGAACTTGCCGATTCTATATCAGAAGTAGGTGTAATTCAACCTATTACATTAAGGAAAATAAACGACGACTCATATCAGATTATTGCCGGGGAGAGAAGATACAAGGCTTCAGCACTTGCCGGACTTAAAACCATCCCGGCTTACATCAAGACTGCAGATGATGAAAATGTGATGGAAATGGCGTTGATAGAAAACATACAAAGGGAAGACCTGAACTCGCTGGAAATAGCCCTTGCCTATCAACACCTTATAGAACAATATGAACTGACTCAGGAGAGGCTGAGCGAAAGAGTAGGAAAAAACAGAACTACCGTAGCAAACTATCTGAGACTTCTGAAACTACCTGCCACTATCCAGGTTGCATTAAAAAACAGGGAAATAGATATGGGACACGCACGTGCTCTCCTTTCTATAGACGATCCGCAGATACAATTGAAAATATTCAATGAAATAATAGCCAACGGATATTCCGTAAGAAAAGTGGAAGAACTTGTAAAATCGCTGAATGCAGAAAAGCAGGAAAAGAAAACTGTAAAGAATGAAAAACTGCCTGAAACATTCGGAGTTCTGCAAAACCATCTCTCAAGTTTCTTCGGAGCAAAGGTACAGTTGTCATGCAACAATAAAGGAAAAGGTAAAATAAGTATCCCGTTCAATGACGAAGCCGACCTTGAAAGAATAATGGAAATATTGGATTCGTTAAAACAACCAGAATAAAGATTAGAGTTTTGAAACATAAAGTCCACATATATCCTATAATGGTTTTATTCTGTATCTCCATCATGTTGTTTCTCGACATGAAGGGGGTTCAGGCGATGTGCGTGCATGAACTAATGACTGTCAACAATGAAATAAACATCATTAACGACAGCATAACAGTAAACGCACAAGACAGTATCATATCACTTGAGCAGGACGACAAAGTTGCGCAAAAAATCAAAGAGCTGGAATCTCCTGTTGATACTGCAATGATTTCATTAAAAAGCGATTCTATTCTGAACGAGAAGGAGAAAAAGCCTGTAAAACGTTGGATACCTGACTCTAACAAATCATTATGGATGGCAATGGTACTTCCGGGTGCCGGACAGATTTACAACCGTAAATACTGGAAATTACCTATAATATATGGTGGATTTGTGGGTTGCGCATACGCACTGACATGGAATACAAAGATGTATAATGACTATTCACAGGCATATCAGGACATTATGAGTGACAACCCTAACAATGACAGTTATAAAGACTTCATTCCGCCTTACGTTGACATTGAAAGCAATCTGGAATATTATCAGAATACATTCAAGAATGCCAAAGACATATACCGTCGCCAGAGAGACCTTAGCATATTTGCATTCATAGGCGTTTATCTTTTATCGGTTATCGATGCATATGTAGATGCTGAACTGTCTGATTTCGACATATCAAAAGATTTGAGTCTTAAACTGGAGCCGACATTATTTAATGACGTATTACGTAACCGCCCGCAAGGTATAGGCTTACAATGTAATATTAAATTTTAGAGTATGAGAAAAATTTTAATTAGCCTTTTATCATTAGTTTTTTCCACTTTGTATGCACAAGAGAAAGTGGAAACTATTACCGTAAGGAATGACCAAGGAGAAAATGAAGAGATAGAACTTCCACAAGGTATGCTTTCTGCTACTGACAGTTTATACCTCGACTGGATTTCAAAAAACTATATTACACCTATAAGCTGCGAATCAGGGTATTCCAATCCCAATATAAGCGATTCTGTATATATAGACAGACTTCAGCGAATTCCCGCAATAATAGAAATGCCATACAATGATATTATCAAAAAATTCATTGACCAATACACTACAAAATTGCGAGAGACTGTATCATTCATGCTAAGTGCAAACAATCTGTATATGCCTATATTCGAAGAAGCACTGGAAATATACGGATTGCCATTGGAACTCAGATATTTGCCGGTAATAGAATCAGCCCTGAACCCTAATGCAGTTTCCAGACAGGGAGCTACAGGATTATGGCAATTCATGTTAAAAACAGGAAAAATCTATGGCCTTGAAGTAAATTCTCTGATTGACGAAAGAAGGGATCCTATTAAATCGACATATGCGGCAGCAAGGTACCTGAAAGATCTTTATGATATATATCACGATTGGAATCTTGTTCTGGCAGCATATAATTGCGGTCCGGGAAATATCAACAAAGCAATCAGACGTGCCGGAGGAGCAACAGACTTCTGGTCAATATACAATCTATTGCCAAAAGAAACCAGAGGATATGTTCCGGCATTTATTGCAGCAAATTATATAATGACTTATTATTGCGAGCATAACATCAGACCAATGGCTATGCAAATGCCGGAGGGCACAGATACAATCCACATCAACAGGAATTTAAACCTGAACCAGATAGCAGATGTATGTAAAATGAATATCGAACAGCTTCGCGCATTAAACCCCGAATTCAGAAAAGACATAATTCCGGGCAATACAAAAACTTATGCGCTAAGACTGCCAAACAATATGGTAAGTTGTTTTCTGGAACACGAAGACAGCATTTACAATTATAAACCTCAAATATATCAGAGCAGAAGATCTACAGTAAAAGTCACTACTCCTAAGACTGCTGAAGTATATCATAAAATCAGAAATGGAGAGACACTGGGAGGTATAGCTGCCAAATATGGAGTAAGCGTTAACCAGATAAGAAGACTGAACGGCATAAAAGGAAGCAATATACGCGCCGGAAAGACTATCAGGATTAGATAAATGCATTTAAAAAGCAAGTATTTCAATTAATTACCTTAGAAATACTTGCTTTTTTTTGATTATTTCATATTTTTGCACTTATCTTATTTTTGGAGGAATACGTATATGACGGATGAAAAGTTAACTCAGGAACAAGCTGACGAGAAGGTGATAAACGAAGCCTTTGAAGAGCTATTGGACAGATATTTGGAAAGCCGACACAGAAAGAAAGTAGAAATCATTACAAAAGCATTCAATTTTGCCAAACAAGCGCACAAAGGTGTACGCAGACGTTCTGGCGAACCTTATATATTACATCCTATAGCAGTGGCAAGAATTGCATGCTGCGAAATAGGTCTTGGCTCTACCTCAATATGTGCCGCACTGCTGCACGATGTGGTAGAAGATACAGACTATACAGTAGAAGATATTCAGAATCTGTTCGGGGAGAAGATTGCGCTTATCGTTGACGGACTGACAAAAATATCTGGAGGAATCTTCGGAGACAGAGCTTCGGCGCAAGCAGAAAACTTCAAGAAACTTCTTCTTACAATGAATGATGATATCAGAGTAATCCTGATAAAGATTTCAGACCGCCTGCACAATATGCGTACACTTGGATCCATGTTGCCTAGCAAACAATATAAGATTGCAGGGGAAACACTGTATATATATGCTCCGTTGGCCAACAGATTGGGCCTGAACAAGATCAAGACTGAACTTGAAGATCTGAGCTTCAAATACGAGCATCCTGAAGCATACGCCCAGATACAGAAAAAGCTGGAAGCCACACAGGCTGAACGAGACACTCTTTTTGAAGAGTTTACGGCCCCGATAAAAGAGCAGCTTAACAATATGGGACTGAAATATAGAATACAGGCAAGAGTAAAATCACCATATTCTATATGGAACAAAATGCAGACCAAGCACATCACTTTTGAGGAAATATACGATATCCTTGCAGTAAGAATCATTTTTGAACCTGAAAATCCAGATAAGGAAGCAATTGACTGCTTCAACATTTACGTATCCATCTCAAGTATATACAAGCCTCATCCAGACAGATTAAGAGACTGGGTCAGCCATCCTAAAGCTAACGGTTATCAGGCACTCCATGTAACACTGATGAGCAATCAGGGAAGATGGATTGAAGTGCAGATAAGAAGCGAAAGAATGAATGAAATTGCGGAACAGGGCTTTGCTGCTCATTGGAAATACAAGGAAGGTGGAATAAGCGAGGATGAAGGCGAATTAGGAAAATGGCTGCACACAATCAAGGAAATATTGGATGATCCGCAACCTGATGCACTTGATTTCCTTGATACAATAAAGCTTAATCTTTTCGCGTCAGAGATATTCGTATTTACGCCTAAGGGCGAAATAAAGACGATGCCGCAAAACTGTACGGCTCTTGACTTTGCTTTTTCTATACATACTTTCCTTGGAAGCCACTGTATAGGAGCCAAGGTTAACCACAAGCTTGTACCACTAAGCCATAAACTGCAAAGTGGAGACCAAGTGGAAATACTTACATCAAAATCACAGAAAGTACAACCGGACTGGGTAAACTTCGCAACTACAGCCAAGGCCAAAGCCAAAATACAGGCAATACTCAGACGTGAACGCAAAGAGACACAGCAGCTTGGCGAGGATATGCTTAATGACTTCCTCAAAAATGCAAAGATTGAATTCAACGATGAGAACATTTCCAAGTTGTGTAATCTTCATAAAATAAAATCACCGGATGAGTTGATGATACAAATCGGACAGAAAGTTATTAAGCTGGGCGATAGTGACATTGACGAATTGAAGGAAAAGACAGTCAGCAATGGCTGGAAAAAATTCATTCCTTTCTCATTTGGCGGAGGCAACAAGAACAAGAATGTCCAGAAGGAAACACCTGCGGCAATAAACATTGACAAGAAGAAGATTGTAAAGCTTACTCCTGATACTATACAAAAAAATTATATCATCGCAGATTGTTGCAAGCCAATACCAGGAGATGATGTCTTGGGGTATATTGACGACAATAATAGAATAATTATCCACAAACTGCACTGTCCGATTGCAGCGCAACTGAAATCAAGCTTTGGAAATCGTCTGTTGGCCGTACAATGGGAAACAGGAAAGGCTCTCTATTTCCCTGTCAACGTATTTGTAAAAGGTATTGATGGTATAGGAATTCTGAATAAGGTTACAGAGATAATATCACAACAACTTAATGTAAACATACACAAGTTGCATATAGAGTCTAATGATGGTATTTTTGAAGGGCGAATACAATTGTATGTACATGACGTTGACGATGTAAATACAATATGCAATGACCTCAAGAAAATAGAAAATGTAAAAAGAGTAACCCGAATCGAAAATTTTGATGACGATACAACTGATTAAGTCATATAATCGAGCTCCTTACGAATACTGAGGAGCTCTTCTTTTATATCTTTAAGGCGTTCGATAATATCAACATTCCTCACTTCAAGTTCTCTCTCCTGCTTTAGTCTCTGTTTAGCACCTGCCAGAGTCATACCTTTTTCCTTTACAAGATGATATACCAGCCTGACATTGTCGATGTCTTCTTTTCTATACTGACGGATATTTCCACCTGCTTTTTTAGGTGCAATAAAAGGGAATTCTTTTTCCCAGTACCTCAATAAAGATTCATTTACACCAAACATTTGTGCAACCTCACTTATTGAGTAATATATCTTCAACTCTTTATCTGTACGCAATGCCATAGAATAACAACTTAGAATCAATCATAAACCTTACCATGATTAGATGCAATTTCTACCATCTTATCATAATCTTCAGCATTCAGATCCATAAAATAATAATTGACAGGATTCATCACTTTTCCTTTCAAATGCACTTCATAATGCAGATGCGGCCCAGTACTCTTTCCGGTACTTCCTACATCACCTATAATTTCTCCCCTGACAACATTCTGACCGTTTCTCACTCTGATTTTACTCAAATGAGCATACTTTGTCACATAGCCAAAGCCATGATCCACAGTGATACAGTTTCCATAAAGTCCTTCCCATCCAGCCTTTATTACCTTACCATTACCGGTCACATATACTGGCGTTCCGACATTTGCAGAGAAATCCATACCCTCGTGAAACTTAACTGTTTTATAAATCGGGTCTATACGTGCCCCGTATCCGGAAGCCGTTCTTTTCAAATCCTTATTTGAAACAGGTTGGATGGCAGGAATACATTCAAGCATCTCGTCATGTTTTTTACACATTTCCACAACTTCATCGAACGATTCGGACTGAATATACAACTGTCTGGCAAGAAGATCCATCTTCTTGGAAGTATTGACAACCAGTCTGGAGTTCGCCATATCCATCAATTCACCATATCTGTTGGTATTTCCGTAACTTGCCAATCTAAGCCTGTCGTTTACCGGATCGGCCTGCATTATAACCCTATATAGATTATCATCTCTCTGCTGAATCTGCTTCATCACATCAAGCGCCTCGTCAAGTCTTGTGGACAGGATATGATATTGTGCCTGAAGTTGTGAATTTTCCGTTCGCAAACTCTTTTCCGAAGGAGAACCGAAAATGAAGAAAAAGACGAGGAAACTACCTGCTCCCAATCCCATACCTACAAACAAACGCCTCAGATAACTCATTATTCTTTGGCGTAAAGTGGGATAAATACGATCGTACGTTCGTGTTTTGGGGTTGTATATATAATAAACTTTACGCATTACTATTCGTTTTATGAAAAAATAAGATACAATATATCAATATTTTGTACCAAATTTAACGACAAAAATAATAAAACAAGTTATCTTTGCAAATCAATTTTCAGAATATTAACCATCATAGAATATAAATATGTTGACAGCAAATGAAATCCGCGACTCGTTCGTAAAGTTTTTCGAGTCGAAAGGACATCAGATTGTGCCTTCTGCACCAATGGTGATTAAGGACGACCCTACACTGATGTTTACCAATGCAGGTATGAACCAGTTCAAGGACATTATACTGGGAAATCATCCTGCCAAATACAAGCGTGTGACAGACTCGCAGAAATGTCTGCGTGTGAGCGGAAAACATAACGACCTGGAAGAAGTGGGTCACGACACATACCACCACACTATGTTCGAAATGCTGGGTAACTGGTCGTTCGGCGATTATTTCAAGAAGGAAGCTATCTCGTGGGCATGGGAGTTCCTGGTTGATGTACTCAAGATTGACCCTAAAAACCTTTATGCAACAGTGTTCGAAGGAAGCCCTGAAGAAGGACTTGAACGCGACAACGAAGCTGCAGGTTACTGGGCACAGTACATGCCGGAGGATCATATCATAAACGGTAACAAGCATGACAACTTCTGGGAAATGGGTGATACAGGACCATGCGGACCTTGCTCGGAAATCCATATCGACCTCCGTCCGGAAGAAGAACGCGCGGCTGCGCCGGGACGCGAGCTGGTGAACCACGACCATCCTCAGGTGATTGAAATATGGAACCTTGTGTTCATGCAGTATAACCGTAAGGCTGACGGCAGTCTTGAACCTCTGCCTGCAAAGGTTATCGACACAGGTATGGGATTCGAACGTCTTTGTATGGCTATGCAGGGAAAACGTTCAAACTATGACACTGACGTGTTCCAGCCAATCATCAAGGTGATAGGCGACATGGCTGGCGTAGCGTACGGAAAAGAAGAAAAGACAGACGTGGCTATGCGCGTTATTGCAGACCATATACGTACTATTGCTTTCTCTATAACTGACGGTCAGTTGCCGTCGAACGCAAAAGCGGGTTATGTTATCCGCCGTATCCTGCGCCGTGCAGTGCGCTATGCATATACATTCCTCGGACAGAAGCAGGCATTCATGTATCGCCTTGTCCCTGTATTGGTGGAAAATATGGGTGGGGCTTATCCTGAACTGAAGGCTCAGCAGAACCTGATAGAAAAGGTTATCAAGGAAGAGGAAGAGTCATTCCTTCGTACTCTTGAGACGGGTATCCGCCTGCTTGACAAAACTATGAACGACGCCAAGGCTGCCGGAAAGACTGAAATCAGCGGTGTGGATGCGTTTACTCTGTATGATACATTCGGTTTCCCATTCGACCTTACCGAGCTTATCCTCCGCGAAAACGGACTTACTGCCGATGTGAAAGGTTTCGAGGCTGAGATGGAGAAACAGAAAGCGCGTGCGCGTAACGCTGCTGCTGTAGAGACAGGCGACTGGATTACACTGAAAGAAGGTGAGACTACATTCGTGGGATATGACTATACTGAGTATGAAACTTCAATCCTCCGCTACCGTCAGGTAAAACAGAAAAACCAGACTCTGTATCAGATAGTGCTGAGCGACACTCCTTTCTATGCCGAAAGCGGTGGCCAGGTAGGTGACACAGGTGTATTGGTAAGCGAATTCGAGACTATAGAGATTATTGACACGAAGAAGGAGAACAATCTTCCTATACATATCGCAAAGAAACTGCCTGAACATCCTGAAGCTCCGATGATGGCTTGTGTGGATACTGACAAACGCGATGCCTGTGCCGCAAACCACTCATGTACACACTTGCTTGACGAGGCTTTGCGCGAGGTTCTCGGTACTCACGTAGAACAGAAAGGTTCGCTCGTGACTCCGGATTCTTTGCGTTTCGACTTCTCACACTTCCAGAAGGTTACTCCTGAACAGATCCGTGAGGTGGAACATCTGGTTAATGCGAAGATACGCGCGAATGTTCCTCTGACTGAATACCGCAATCTGCCTATCGAGAAGGCTAAGGAACTGGGCGCCATCGCTCTCTTCGGCGAGAAATACGGTGATGAAGTGCGCGTGGTTCAGTTCGGCTCGTCTATAGAGTTCTGTGGCGGTACTCATGTATCGGCTACAGGTAAGATTGGTATGGTGAAAATCATTTCCGAAAGTTCTGTAGCTGCGGGCGTGCGCCGTATAGAGGCTGTGACAGGTGCCAAGGTGGAAGAGATGCTTGACACTATCCAGGATACTTTGGCCGACCTGAAGGCTCTGTTCAACAATGCTCCTGACCTGAAAGCGGCCATCACTAAATATATCGACGAAAATGCCGGTCTGAAGAAACAGATGGAAGAGTTCATGAAGGAGAAAGAGGCGGCTGTGAAGGCCAAGCTGATAGAGGGCGCAAAAGACGTTGACGGCATGAAGGTGATCAGTACCGTGCTTCCGCTTCCGGCAGACGCTGTGAAGAATCTGGCATTCCAGCTGAAAGGCGAAATGGGCGGCAACCTGTTTGTGGCAATCGGCAGCGCCTACGAAGGCAAGCCTATGCTGACTGTAATGCTTGGCGAAGACCTTGTGAAAGCCGGCATGAATGCGGGTGCCATGGTTCGCGAGGCTGCCAAACTTATTCAGGGCGGTGGCGGCGGTCAGCCTCACTTTGCAACTGCGGGAGGCAAGAACGCTGACGGACTGAATGCGGCTGTTGACAAGTTGCTGGAAATGGCAGGAAGAAAGTAAGTATAGCAGTAAAATATTAAAGAAGATAAAGGAGGTAAAGCCCGGATGTGTGGCTCTACCTCCTTTTTTACTTTATCACTGTATCACTTTCATTCCTCTACAACTTTATCACTTTACCTCCTCTGATACTTTACTGCTTTAATATCTTACTCTAATCCATTTCCACTCTGCTCCACCGGCTTCATCGTCCCGTCAGGATTATAATAAAGCTTATCGACACATACCGAACGGCGTCCTATGGCTCCCTTGTGTCCGTCGATTGTAAGGACTGCATTATGATAGAACAGATACCATTCGCCGTTGAATTCGGCTATTCCCGGGTGGATGGTGAAACTGTTTTCGGCCATGCCTGTCAGTTCGCCGCAATATTTCCATTCAGTGCCTATACTGTCGGCTGTGGCATATGAGATATTCTCGCGTCCGTCGCCCATAGAGGCATAAGTGAGGTAGTATATGCCGTCCTTCTTGTGAAGCCACGGGCCTTCTACATACTGCGGAAGATCAAGGGTCATTATCTCGCCGTCAATCTCCGTCATGTTGTCCTTCAGGCGGGCAAGAAAACATGTACCGTTGCCCCAGCAGAGCCAGGCCGTGCCGTCGTCGTCAATCAGTACCGTAGGGTCGATGTCGTTCCACCAGCCGCGCTCGCCGTTGGAAGTCATGTCGTCGCTCACAAGCGGACGTCCTATGGCATCGGTGAAGGGACCTGTAGGTGAATCGGCCACTGCCACTCCCACTGCCTTGCCGGTGAAGGGCTCGCCTGCCTGTACGGTGGTGTAATAATAAAACTTACCATTGTGTTCCACCACCTGCGAAGCCCATGCCTCGCCTACAGCCCACTTGAAGTCGGTGGGGCGGAGCACGGAGCCATGGTCGGTCCATGTCTTCATGTCGGATGTGGAGTAACAGAGCCATTCGGTGATGTTGAATTCCTTGCCTCCGGAAGCGGTGTCCTGTCCTTCGTAGAACTCGTCATGACCTACGTACAGATACAGACGGCCGTCATATACCATAGGTGCAGGATCGGCGGTGAACTTGTCGCGTATCAGTGGATTGCCCGTAAAGGTGAATTGTTTTTCGCCTGCCTGCTTTGTGCCGCCACACGAATAGGCAATGATTGCCATAAACATGACAAACAGAGTTTCTGTAAGCTTTTTCATATGATTGTTTTTTAGATTGAACATTAATAGAGTTAGTCAAATTCAAGCCAGTCTGTTTCCGCAAAATTATCGGATATTTGAGTCTGCCGCATGGCTACAAAAAAGACTGCTGCATGGCAGGCCAGTACAGCAGTCTCAGTCTTTATAATCTAACCTAAACAAAACTTATGCTAGAATCCTGGAAGCATATCGGCCGACGGGCATGTGTAGTTGTCTATCGGAAGCTTCACTTTCTTCAGTTTCTTCAGGCTGAAACGCGGTTTCTCTACTCCTGCGGGATATTTCATGTGCGAGAATGTACGGAAATACTCCAGACAGGCGTCCTTCCACCACACGGCATCGGATGCCTGGATATCGAAACGGTGGGCCACTGAGGCATGACGCTCTGCATCGACGTATGGCGACATGTCCTTCCACGTATCGCGGAAACCGCGTGCGGCATCCACTCCTCGCTGATAGTGCAGGCAAAGCTCGTCCCACATGGTGCGGCCCGACTTCATCTCATGCTTCCATGGAACATGATGGAACCACAGAAGGAACTCATCAGGACAACTATCGATGCTGTTGAACACGGCAGCCAGAGAATCAGGGTATTGGGAAACGGCATCGCTGCCATCTGTGGTACGGTCGAAACCAAGACCTTCCTTGTCGGCACGATGATAATAAGTAGGAAGCCAGTCTGGACGGGCACCTTCTATCTCACACCAAGGTTCAGGACCGTAATGGTGTCCCCATGCAAATATATGGTGCAGACCGAGCGGCATCATATAGTCAACAACAGCTTCACGGCTTTGCATCATAACTTCTGTCATAGGACGGACAAAACGGCTGTCGGCAGTAAATGTCTGGGCAAGCCACTCGCGGGCTATCTCTTCCGACGAGAGAGCAGGATTCCATGCCAGACGGCCGAAAGCGTACCAGTTGGACTGTGCAAAATCGTTTCCGCACCAGTTCGTGTCATCGCCAATGTTTGTCACTCCGGCTGCGGCCTTCATGTTCGAAGGGGAATAGTACGAATAGAACTCTTTCCACATCGGAGCAAGATATGCCAGATGATTGGAATGTCCCAAATACTCCTGAGTCACTTGAAACTCTACCATGAGCTGTGTATGAGGCATGGCGCCGAACAAAGGACTGTAGGGCTCGCGAGGCTGGAAATCGATAGGCCCGTTTTTTACCTGAACTATGACATTGTCGAGGAACTTTCCGTCGAGCGGTTTAAACTCAAGATATGCCTGCTTGGCACGGTCGGCATCGCTAGGGCTATAGACGAAGGCGCGCCACATTACTATTCCTCCGTAAGGTTTCAGTGCGGATGCCAGCATATTGGCTCCTTCGGCATGAGTGCGGTGATAATCGCACGGACCGGGCTGTCCTTCGGAGTTGGCTTTCACCAGAAATCCTCCGAAATCGGGTATCATTGAGTATATCTCGTGCACTTTCTGTTTCCACCACTCTGCGACATCGCTGTTCAAAGGATCGGCAGTAGCCAGGCCGCCAAGTTTTATAGGTGTGGCAAAATTTACGGACAGATAGACCTTGATACCGTAAGGACGGAAAATATCTGCCAGAGTCTTAACCTTCTTCAGATTATCAGAAGAAAGGGCCTCAGGAGAAGCATTTACATTGTTGAGAACAGTACCGTTAATACCGATAGAGGCATTGGCACGGGCATATTCGGCATATCGTGGAGATACTTTAGCAGGCAGTTCGTCCCATTTCCAGAGAGAACGTCCGGCATATCCGCGCTCTATCGTTCCGTCCGGATTATCCCAGTGATTAAGGATACGGATATCATTCACAGGCTTCTCCTTAATATCCAGTCGGGAGCAGTCTTCACCACATGCCTGAAGACGGAGAAGATGATAGGCAGCATAAAGGAGTCCGGTTTCCGACATAGAACGCAGCACTGTTGTTCCATTCTCAACATTAATGGTATAACCATCCTTGCCAAAAGCGAAATATTCACTGTCTGCCATGAGCTGCAATGAAACTTTGCCTCCCTTCCAGAATGTCGAGAGTTCATTCTCTGCCAGACGCATGACAGGCGAATCAATGCCTTTATCTATTTGCTTACGTACAGACACTGTGTCGTAACGTAACCACAGACGGCTGCCGTCCTCCGAAAAGGATGGCAGCGCAGTGGCAGAAATAAATAAAACTAATAATATTCGTTTCAGCATGTTTATATTTTTTTAGGTGACTAGAGACCAGTAACTAGAAACTAGTATCTCGAAATAATATCAATATCTCTGTCCGAACTTGCTTATATCTTCACTTCCTTCAATAGTTTTAATCTTTCCGTTCTCATCATATTCAAGTTCTACCACTTTCAGGCTGCGGAGCCATGTCTTTCCGTTTGAAGGAACGCAGTCATGATGGAAGAGATACCATTTGCCCTTATATTCGGCAATAGAATGATGAGTTGTCCATCCGACTACTGGAGTTAGGATCACGCCCTGGTATGTGAACGGTCCGTAAGGATTATCACCGATGGCATAGCAGAGAAGATGGGTATCACCTGTTGAATATGAAAGATAATACTTGCCGTTATACTTGTGCATCCACGAAGCTTCGAAGAAACGGTGAGGATCGCCGGCAGTGAGAGGCTTTCCGTCTTCGCCAAGAATAACTACAGGGCGTGGTTCTTCTGCAAATTCAAGCATATTGTCGGCCAGTTTTACCACACGGCTAGGCAATGCCGGTTCATCATCTGCAGGGAGGTGAGGATTCTCGATAGCCTTATTGTCACGGTAGCGCTGCAGCTGGCCTCCCCATATACCACCGAAATAGATGTAATGGCTTCCGTCATCATCGCGGAACACTGCCATGTCGATACTGTAGCTTCCGCGGATAGGGTCCGGCTGAGGGATGAAAGGGCCTTCAGGCTTGTCGCTGATGGCTACTCCCATACGGAAAATGTCATTGCGGTCCTTCAGAGGGAAATAAAGATAATACTTTCCGTCTTTGTAAGCCACGTCGCAGTCCCAAAGCTGGCGTCCTGCCCATGGAATATCCGCTACACGGAGAGCTACACCATGGTCAGTAACTTCGCCATGCATCACATCATCAGTAGAAAGTACATGATAGTCGTTCATATCGAAATGGTCGCCATTGTCGTTTTCAGGAATTCCTGACTCACGGTCGTGCGACGGATAGATATACAGACGTCCGTTGAACACATGTACTGAAGGGTCTGCCATATAATCGGCAGGGAAAAGGTATCTTTCTTCTTTTTTCATAACAATTCTGTTTTAAGGTTCCGCAATGAGGATGATTTCACCACGGAACACCGGTTATTATAAGATAATAAATATATTTACTTTGTTTCTTTATCTGATTCTGAAATAATCTCTTTCACGAACTCTTTAGGCTGGTAATTACGGTCGAACAGCAGAGCATAGTCTGTACGTCCCGGAACAGGGAAGTTGTTTTTCCATGAATCGCCGTCAGTTACTCCCCATGCAGTGACGCGGATAACGAAATCGGCATGTTTCTCAAAGAGGTTGAAGAACTGCATCATTCTGTCGTTCCAAGCCTTGCTTACTGAGTCCGGCAATGCTTCCGGATAAGGATTGAGAGATTTCTTGAATGCCACAGTATCCGAAATGTTTGCGCTCTGACGTACAGTAGGAAGCGCACTCATTTCCCATTCTGTAATCATCACCTTAACGCCTGTAGCGGCAAAGGCAAGCATGCTTTCCTCGAATTCCTTAATGTCAGGATAGTCCATTCCCATATGTCCCTGCATACCCACAGCATCGATGCGCAGTCCGCGTTCCTTGAGCGAGTTCACGAGTTTAACCACTCCGTCGCGTCTGCCTTTTACGTTCATTCCATAATCGTTGTAGTAAAGTTCCACATCAGGATCGGCTTCGTGCGCATACTGGAATGCAAGAGGGATGAATTCCTCGCCAAGGATTTCGTAGAACTTACTCTTACGGTATGAACCGTCTTCCACAATAGCCTCGTTCACAACATCCCATCCTTTGATTTTTCCTTTATATCTGGTAACAACAGTTGTGATGTGTTCCTTCATTCTCTGCTTCAGCACTTCAGCCGAAACGGTCTTTCCATTATCGTCGAGGAAGAACCATTCAGGACACTGCGAGTGCCATATCAGACAGTGACCGGTGACAGTCATGCCATTCTCTATACCGAAGTTCACAAACTTGTCTGCTTCTTCAAAGTCATATACACCGTTGGCCGGATGTATCTCTTCCATCTTCATGCAGTTCTCTGCAACTATCGCATTGAAATGCTGTTTCACAATTCTTACAGCCAAGGTGTCAATACCTCCCGACTGACGTACGTTAAGAGCTGTTCCGATAAGGAATTTATCGCCTACAGCATCTTTCAATCCTTTTTCTACAGTTACAGTTGCATTGTTTCCGGCACAAGCAGCCATCATGGCACCGCACACCGATGCGGCAAAAATGTTTTTCAGTTTCATTGTATTTAGGTTTTTGTTGTTAATAATCAGTTATCAGTTATTAGTTGTCAGTTATTAGTAATCGTTTCTGCTTCTTCTGACTTTGAGTTCAGCCTGCATCTTCTCGTTATATTCCTTGCTGATAGGATAGAAGAAGAGTGCTATCACTCCGATGAAGAAACATACTGCAGGAATAATGCTTGATGAGAGCACAATGCCGTTCACAGCCGATTCCGACTGGGCAACGCCCGAACCGGACACATATCCGAAGCCGGACAACAGGAAGCCAAGGATGGCACCACCAACGCCAAGTCCGGCCTTGAGGGCGAACACCACACCGGCAAACACAAATCCTGTGGCACGACGGTAGTTGACATACTCCGAATGGTCTGCCACATCGGCAATCATAGCCCAAAGCAAAGGAACAGTAGGCGCATAAGCCAGACTCTTCAGGAAGTTGAGGACAAACATAAATTCGATATTATCCTTTGCCGGGAAATAGAACATGGCAGTGAATACGGCAGTCAGGGCAAGACATACGATGAAAGTACGTTTCTTGCCATATTTGCCGGCAAGATATTCCGACAGCAAAATCACTCCGAAGAACTGTACCAGCGCTCCCAACATATTGAACACTCCGAAGCCCACCTCATAAGCCTTGTCAGGCGAGCTGACTATGAGTCCGAAAGCATTAAGGATATGATAGCCCACAGAATCCGAAGCCTCCGCAGCCACAAGTCCGATTTTGTCGAGGAAGGCATACAGGGCAACAGGATCAACATAATTCTCGAAATAATAGTTCATGGCGCTTCCCCACATGGCCAGAGTGATGAACACGAATAGCGTGAGCACAAACATGGCACGCCATGGCACACTGCTCAAAACATCCTTGATATCCTGACGGGTGTCATTCTTCTGTCCTGCCGGAGGAGTGATACGTTCCTTGGTAGAGAAGAACACCACGAGCAGGAACGCCAGTCCCACTGCTGCAAACAGCGATACCGTGCACAACCATCCGTGAGCCTTGTCGGCACCTTCGGAAAACTTGCTCACCAGCGGCAGAGTGAGTCCCTGCACAACAAACTGCGCTATTGTAGAGAACACGAACCTCACCGAAGTGATGCTGGTGCGCTCCTTTATATCAGCCGACATCACACCGCCCAAAGACGAGTAAGGAGTATTGTTGAACGAATACATGGTCATGAGCAGAGTGTAAGAGATAGTGGCATACAGAGCCACGAGCCCCTTGTCCTCGATACCGGGATTGTAGAACGCCAGCACATAGAACACCATGAAAGGCAACGCCGTCCAAAGCACCCAAGGGCGATACTTACCCCAGCGTGTGTTTGTCCTGTCCGAAAGGATTCCCACAGTAGGATCGACAAACGCGTCCGCTATACGCGCCACAAGCATCACCGTACCCGCAATGGCACCTTCCAGCCCGAACACGTCGGTATAAAACTTAGTCTGATAAATCATCATCATCTGGAAGACAAGATTTGCCGAGCAGTCTCCCAGTCCGTAGCCCACCTTCTCGGCCATGGACACTTTTTGATTAAGAATATTCATTTGGTATTAGGATTATTAGTTGTTGGTTTTCAATTATCATTTTCCGGAATTCTCCATTATCGCCTTCACGAGCCTTTCCGCCGGCGTTTTCTTGTCCAGAGGATGGATATCGTTCCATTCGCCCGTATCGCTGTTCTTTATCAGCGTGGCGTTACCGTCTGTTTCCGCGGCCGCTGCCTGCTGTTTTCTCATCTCCGCCCAAGCCTTTCTGCCCGGATCGTCAGGAGCCAGAAAGTCCGCCAGCTCGATGATATAGAAATGCAGATTGTCGCCAAAAGTCCTGCGCCAGTCCTTCATCATGGCACAGAGAAGAGAGGAATACTCATTCCAGCGTCCCACGTTCGATTCTCCCTGATACCAAGCCACAGCCTTGAACGTGTAATCACGGAGCGGATATATCATCCCGTTATAGAGCCCCACAGGCATGTTCTGGAACGATGTAGATTGCGGAGATGCAGGCATCTGAGCCCCCACGCGGTGTTTCCATTCCCCCTCTAGGGAAATCTCCTCCCCGCGGCAGATAATCTTGTAAGGCTTCTCCCTGACGAACGACGGCATACCGCCATAGCTCACCAGACGGATGGTAACCTGATTTCTGCCCTCATGCAACAGACCGGCAGGCACCTTATATATACGCGGAGGATACTGATAGCCTGTGCTGCCCACGAAACGGCCGTTCACATACACCGAGTCGGCATCCACCATACAGCCCAGCCTGAGTACAGCCTCGCTGCCCGCCATATGAGCCGGCACCGTGAAATCCTTCCTCAGCCAGTGCGAGCCCGCAGCCGGACGTCCGCATCTCAGGGCCCAGCCGCCGGCAAACATATCCACCTTGTCCCATCCGCTGTCGTCCATACCGGCGGCATACCACGGCTCGGTGTCGTGCATACCCGGATCGGCAGCATACAGCTGTCTGCTCCACGAAGCCTGTCTGGCACGTTCCATGCGCGATATTCCGTCAGTCAGACTCCTGTCCTCGTACATCGATTTCAGATTTATATATTCCGGAAAGTCCTTCAGTCCTTCCTCGCCTGTCCACGCTTCCACCGGAGTGCCTCCCCAGCTGGCATTCACTATTCCCACAGCCACTCCCGTGCGCTCCTGCATCATCCTGCCGAAGAAATAGCACAAGGCAGAAAATCCGGGCACATTGTCTTCCGTCATCGCCTTCCACGGCTCGCGTCGGATGCTGTCCGCCGGATGGTCGAAACGCCATGCATACGGTACCTTGAGATATCTCACGCGCGTGTTCTCATATCCGTTCACTTCCTGCGCGAAACGGTCCATAACTCTCGCCACGGTGAGTTCCATGTTAGACTGTCCCGAGCAGAGAAACACATCGCCCACCATAACATCCTTCACTTCCGTGCCGTTCACCCTCATCACATACGGTCCGCCCGCCTTCATAGGCTCCAGCTTCACCGTCCATCGTCCGTCCGCACCCGCACGCACTTCACACTTCCTGTCCGCCAGGCTGAAGCTGATTTTCTCGCCCGGAGCGGCCCATCCGCCTATGCTGAGCTCACGTCCGCGCTGCAGAACCATACCATCGGATATCAGAGGCGACATCCTGACCTCTGCCACAACATCTGCCGAAAAAGTCCATGCGGCAAGCAGAGCGATAATTACTGAATATAAACTGTGTGTATTCATGATATATCTGGTTTTAAGGCAAAGATACATAAAACCGCGCCCACCCGTATATCCGTATGATACAAAGGGTTTTGGAGAGGTAACATACGCGGGGCGCAATGTAACAAAAACTTTGCCGTATGTTACATTGCGCCCCGAAACGCCATATTTCTATGATATTGCCGACCAGTCAACATTCCTTTTTCTGATTTCCGCCAGATGTCGCCACACCACTGCATTCTCCGGTCCGGTGGCCTGCGGATCGTCGTCGATGATACGTTCGGCCACCTCGCGCACATACTGCAGCAGCTGTCCGTCGCGAGCCAGATTTGCTATCTTCAGGTCGAAAGCCACCCCACTCTGCTGCGTACCCTCGATGTCGCCCGGTCCGCGCAGCTTCAGGTCCGCCTCCGCAATCTCGAAGCCGTCGTTCGTATCCACCATAATCTGAATTCTCTTGCGCGTCTCCTCCGAAAGCTTGTATCCCGTCATCAGGATGCAGTACGACTGGTCCGCCCCCCTGCCTACTCTTCCCCTGAGCTGATGCAGCTGAGAGAGGCCGAAGCGTTCGGCGTTCTCAATCACCATCACCGAGGCATTGGGCACATTCACCCCCACCTCGATCACCGTGGTGGCCACCATAATCTGAGTCTCGCCCTGCACGAAACGGCGCATCTCCTCATCCTTCTCCGCCGGCTTCATCTTGCCGTGCACACGGCTTATCCTGTACTCCGGAAACACCTCGCGCACCGTGGCATATCCGTCCTCAAGATTTCTGATATCCATCTTCTCGCTCTCCTGTATCAGAGGATAGACGATATACGCCTGGCGCCCCATGCGCAACTGCCCACGCACAAACTCATACATCGAAGCCCTGGTCGAGTCGAAACGGTGGACGGTGGTCACCGGCTTCCTGCCCGGAGGCAGCTCATCTATAACCGACACATCCAGGTCGCCGTAGAGCGTCATTGCCAGCGTACGCGGAATGGGCGTGGCAGTCATCACCAGCACATGAGGCAAAACCCTGTTCTTCGCCCACAGCCTTGCCCTCTGTTCCACTCCGAATCGGTGCTGCTCGTCGATAATCACCAGCCCCAGCGATGCAAACCCCACAGTGTCCTCTATAACGGCATGCGTACCCACCAGGATATTCACCGTGCCCGCCATAAGATCCCTCAATATCGTCTCCCTTTTCTTTCCCTTTACCGAGCCCGTGAGCAGCTCCACCCTGACACTCATCCCGTCAAGAAAACGGCACAGCGTCTCGTAGTGCTGCGATGCCAGAATCTCCGTGGGCGCCATCATGCACGCCTGGCAACCGTTGTCCGTAGCGATGAGCATGGCCATCAGTGCGACGAGCGTCTTTCCGCTGCCCACATCGCCCTGCAGCAGGCGGTTCATCTGCCGTCCGCTGCCCATGTCGCGCCGCATCTCGCGCACCACCCGTTTCTGCGCCCCCGTAAGGCTGAAAGGCAGATACTCCGAATAAAAAGTATTGAAATTCTCGCCCACCCTGCCGAACACTATTCCGCCGAAACGGTTCCTCCTCTCGCGCGAGAAGCGCAGGATGTTAAGCTGTATATAGAACAGTTCCTCAAACTTCAGCCTGTATTGCGCCCGCCTGAGCACCTCCGGATTTCGCGGGAAATGCACATTGCGCAGCGCCTCCATTAGAGGCATAAGGCCATTGACCGAAATAATCCCCCCGCTCAGAGTCTCCTCCACAGCATCGTCGCCAATCACCGCGAAAAGGTTCGCCACCAGCTTCTCTATCGCGCCCGACGAAATGTTCATCCTCTTCATCCTCTCCGTGGTGTTGTAATACGGCCTCAGGCCCATGGCAGAAAGCGTCACGCCGTCGGCACTGTCGATGTCCGGATGAGCGATGTTCACCCTCCCTCCGAACACTGTAGGCTTGCCGAACACGATATACTCCTCCCTGCACCTGTACTTTCCGCTGACGAACTTTATCCCCTGAAACCACACCAGATCCGCCACCCCCGTGCCGTCCGAGAAATGCGCCACCAGACGCCTCTGCCTTCCCTCGCCGAAAGTCTCGAAACTCAGAATCTGCCCCCTGAGCTGTATGTAGGGCATCGTTCCGTCTATTTCCGATATACGGTATATGCGGCTCCTATCGACATACTTGTACGGAAAATGATACAGCAAGTCCCTGAAGGAACGGATTCCCAGCTCCTTCTCCAGAATTTCAGCCCTGTGCGGTCCCACACCCGGGAGAAACTTGATGTCGCGCGATGACAAGTCGATAATTTGGCCGGATGACAAGATTTCTATTCAGATTTATACATTTATTCCCAGACACGGCTTCGGCACAATGCTTCCGCCACAATCAGATCAAAAGGCGTGGTGATTTTTATATTCTCCCTGTTTCCTTCCGCCAGCTCCACACTTATGCCCGCAGCTTCCACCACAGAAGCATCGTCGGTGAAGTCCTCGCTGTAGCTGCAGGCATACGCCTCCTTCAGCATGCGTGCCGGAAACACCTGCGGAGTCTGCACCAGCCTGTACTCTCCGCGCGGCACGGCGGCACTCCTTCCGTCCGGCCCCATCCTGCGCACCGAGTCCACCACCCCCGTAACAGGCACCACGGCCCGTCCGGCGGCAGCCATCGCGAAACAGCGGCGTATCACATCGTGCTTCACGAACGGACGCACACCGTCGTGAACAGCCACCACCGCATCATCATCGTCCACCAGCAGGAGGCCGTTGCGCACGGAGTGAAACCTCGTCTCGCCCCCGTCGGCAATGCGGTGCGGCACCCTGAAGCCATATTCCCCGCACAGCCTGCGCCAGTACTCCTGATGGTCGCGCGGCAGAACCAGCACAATGTCCGCCGGCATCCCGCAAGTGGCGAAGTTCTCCAGCGTGCGCATCAGCACAGGCCTGCCGGCAAGGGGAATGAACTGCTTGGGCAGGTCGGCCCTCATACGCAGGCCCTTCCCCCCTGCCACTATAATGACATAGCGCTTCATCATGCGTAGAGCATACCTTTTCTCACCTCGGCAGCCTTTTCGCTACCGGCCAGCTTTTCAAGGATGGCAAATCCGAACTCCGCTGCTGCAGCCGGACCTTTGCCAAGGATGAAATTATCCACACATTCCACCAGGGCTCCCGTATATTCGGCCCCGTCAAGATACTTGTCGAAACCCGGATAGCAGGTAGCCTTCTTTCCTCTGAGCAGGCCACGCTTGCCATAAACCATAGGAGCGGCACAGATGGCAGCCAGAGGCTTGCCTGCAGAGGCAAAATCCATAATCAGCCTGTCAAGCTGCTCCGATGCGTCAAGATTAGTAGCTCCGGGAAGCCCTCCCGGCAGGATAATCATCTGAACATCGGCAGCAGAGATTTCATTTATCACTGCGTCTGCCACTATCTGAACTCCATGCGAACTTTTCACTACTTTGTCTGATGACACAGAAACTGTAATGGCATCCACTCCACCGCGGCGTAATATATCCAACGGCAACAAGGCTTCGGATTCCTCGAATCCCTCAGCCAAAAAAATCATTGGTCTCATGATATTCAATTAATTCAATTAAAAATTAAGAATTAAGAATTAAAAATGATATTCAATTAAAAATTAAAAGTCAATGAAGTTAACTGAAAGTCAAGAATAAGCAGACGACTTCATTATCAGCTTCGCAGACCGTTGGTTAATTATTAATTTTTCATTATTAATTATTAATTCCCTTCATCTAAGTCTGAAATAATACGTTATAGTACCACTTTGATTGTCCGGTCCTTCCACAGCGTTGAAACGCGCTTTTTTCGCCGCATCCTCGGCAGCCTTTCTCAATGCAGGGTTAACCGTATTCGTACGCTTGTTTATGCTTGTGCTTATCACCTGTCCTGCCGGGTTCACCACTATTGTCACCACCACGCGGCCCTCTTCCTGCACATTATATATCGGCACCGGCAGGCCACCCTGTCCCAGGCTACGTCCGTTCAGGTCGAAAGTACCATATCCTCCCATACCCGCCGTGCCGCCTGTCGTGCTGTTTCCGTCCGGTCTGCCTTGCACTCCCGTACCCGATGCAGCCGTTCCCTTACTGCCCATCTGTGCTCCCTTTCCGAAAGCTCCGGCAATTTTGCTGGCAGCAGCCTGGGCAGCAGCTTTCTCAGCCTCGGCACGTTTCTCGGCCTCAGTTTTTTCCTTTACCGCTTCAGGCTTTTCTTCTGTTTTCTTCTCGGGAGTATCTTTTTTCCTGGTTTCAGTCTTTTTCTTTTCTTTCGGCTTCTCTTCCTTCACCTTCAGCGATGGTTCATCCTGTTGTGTTATCATAGGCTGTTTCACCTCCGGCCGCGGTTCCGGCACACTCGGAGTTTCAGGCTGTGGCTCGCTGACAACATCCACTTCGGTCATAGTATAAGGATCCGAGCTTCCTTGTGCCAGGTCGGTATTTCCCATCATAACAGGCACACCTCCCTCTTCCTGCTTTTCCGGCACAGCCAGACGGAGCAAGACCAGCAACACAACCACAAGCACATGTACAGCCAGTGTTCCTATAATTCCTGTCAGTTTGCTTCTTTTCATTTTTTATCCGGCCTACGTGTGGCCAACACCATTTTAAAATGATTTTCGTTTGCAATATTCAATATGCGCACAATCTCCCTGTAAGGGACAGACTCGTCGGCATAAAGCGCCACATACATTTCAGGCTCCCTGGCGGCACAGTCCTGCAGAAAACCTGTCACCTCGTCTATAAACAGAGGCATCTCGTCCTCATTGCCGAAAGCCCCGTAATAATTCAAGTTCTTGTCAATGATAATTCTTGCCATAGGCTTTGCCGATGTCTGCTGTGATCCCTGAGGGAGCAGCACCTTTATGGCATTTGGCGAAACCATGGTAGAAGTAATCATAAAAAATATCAGCAGCAAGAATATCAGGTCCGTCATCGACGACATGCTGAATTCCGGCGATATCCTTTGTCTTCTTTTCAGCGCCATGATATTATTTTTCGTTAGGTTCGTTCAACAAATCCATAAAAGCCATAGTGCGTGCCTCCATCTGGCTCACCACCTTGTCTATCCTATAGACCAGATGATTATAGGCAAACATCGTCACGATACCAACCACCAGACCACCCACCGTGGTTATCATAGCCTCGTAAATACCACTCGACAAAAGTGTAATGTCAATGTTATTACCCGCATTTGCCATATTCCAGAATGCCTGTACCATACCGGTGACGGTTCCAAGGAATCCCAACATCGGAGCACCACTGGAGATAGTGGCCATTATGGAGAGTCCGTTCTCCAGCTTTGCCACCTCAATATTTCCCGTATTCTCGATAGCAGCCTGCACGTCTGCCACAGGGTGCCCCATACGCGTAATACCTTTTTCAATCATCCTCGCAGCCGGAGTATTCGCTATGCGGCAATAGTTGATGGCCGATTTCACCTCACCCGTGCGTATATAGTCGCGTATCCTGTCCATAAACAGAGGATCTTCCTTTGCCGCACGGCTTATGGTGAAAGCACGTTCGAAGAAGATATAAAATGCTATGACCGACATCAGAGCCAGTACAGCCATTATCCATCCGCCCTTCAGGGCCATATCCCAAAGATTCATTTGCGGTTCGCCATCTACCACCGGAGTCAGAACCGGATTGGCACCCGCCATTGTGTCGGCAGCCATCTGTGCAGCTGCCATTAAAGTCATTGTAATCATAATTTAACGAAGGCAGTTTTTATATTCTTCAATAGTTTTCTTCAATCCCAGATACAGGGCATCGCACACCAAAGCATGACCTATCGACACTTCATCCAGCCATGGAATGTTCTTGTGAAAATACTCCAGGTTTTCCAGGCTCAGGTCGTGTCCGGCATTAAGCCCCATTCCCAGCCTGCGGACCGCCATGGCAGCTTCCACAAAAGGAGCCACAGCTTCTTCACGGTTCTTCCTGTAACCCGACGCATAAGGCTCAGTATATAGCTCCACCCTGTCTGCTCCGGCACGCGCGGCATATTCTATCATCTCAATATCTGTCCCCACGAAAATGGAAGTTCTTATTCCCGCTTCGCCAAACCTGTCCATCAAATCGGACAGGAAATCCAGATTGGCTTTTGTATTCCAGCCTGAGTTCGATGTTATCTGGTCCGGAGCATCAGGCACAAGCGTCACCTGGTGAGGTTTGACTTTCAGAACCAAGTCTATAAAATCGTCTGAAGGATATCCTTCAATGTTAAACTCGGTTCTAAGCAATGGACGCAATGCATATACGTCACTACGTCTGATATGACGTTCGTCAGGACGGGGATGTACAGTAATTCCTTCGGCACCGAATGCCTCACAATCTAATGCAACTTTCTCTACATCAGGGTTATTACCTCCACGGGCATTACGTAAAGTAGCAATCTTGTTTATATTAACACTTAGTTTGGTCATAATGAATGATTTTTATATCTTTGCATATCAGAATGCAAAGTTAGCAGGTTTTATTATAAACCAACTAACATACAGGTTAAAAAAGATTGATAATAAGCTACACTCTATGCAAAAAGAAATGAGATTTGCTATTTTCGGGAATACATATCAAGAGCACAAATCAGCGCATGTTGCTCATTTACTTAGTATTCTGAGAAAGAAGAATGCAAATATATGCATAAGCCATGAATTCTACGAATTTCTAAGAATACACACACAAACAGATTTAAGCGGTCTGGAAATATTCGACGGTAATAATTTCACTGCAGACATGGCTTTAAGCATAGGAGGTGACGGTACCTTCCTGAAAGCAGCAAGTCGCGTTGGGGAAAAAGAAATTCCTATATTGGGAATAAATACAGGACGTTTAGGATTTTTAGCTGCTATCTCACCGGATGAAATGGAAGAAACATTTGACGAAATATATCAAGGGAAATTCATAGCAGAACCGAGGAGAGTCTTAAAACTGACATGCGAAAACAATATTCTTAAAGGAAATCCATATGCCCTTAATGAAGTTGCAGTATTGAAAAGAGACAGTTCATCAATGATTACCATTAAGGCATATGTAAATAATGAATTACTTAATATATACCAGGCTGACGGTCTGATTGTGGCAACACCTACTGGTTCTACAGGATATTCATTAAGTGTAGGAGGTCCTATAATGGTACCGCAAAGTGGAACTCTCTGCATAACACCAGTAGCTCCACATAGTTTGAATGTCAGACCAATTGTCCTACGCGATGATTGGGAAATAAAACTTGAAGTAGGAAGTCGCAGTCATAACTTTCTTATATCTTTAGATGGAAGAAGTGAAAGTTGTCATGAAGAAGCAATACTTATAATAAAAAGAGCTAGCCACTTTATAAAGATAGTAAAACGCTACAACCATACTTTTTTCAATACACTAAGAGAAAAAATGATGTGGGGAGCAGATAGTAGAATCTAATAATCAGATATTCCATATATACAAAATAGCATGTGAAATTATTTAGATGTTTCATATGCTATTTTTATTGGTGCAAATTCCATACGTTTATCCTTGTTCAATTTCAAGATCAGAAATCTAGAATCCCTCAGATTTTTACGTTGATCCGTTTTCCGTTGTTCATCTGCAACCTTCGTGGAGAGAAAATCCAAAGCTTATAAACGCAAAAAATCCCCGAAGTATCTCTACCTCGAGGATT
>NZ_JANRHK010000021.1:0-62773 GCF_024733815.1 Bacteroides sp. ET336 | reverse complement strand
ACAATTAAATTATAACAGACTATGAACATGATTGAACTGACAGGGATCAACAAGATTTACCGTACTAACGAAATAGAGACACAGGCTTTGGAAAATGTAAACCTGAATGTGGAAAAAGGTGAGTTTCTCAGTATTATGGGGCCTTCCGGTTGTGGAAAATCAACATTGCTGAACATTATGGGACTGCTGGATGCTCCTACAAGCGGAACTATTAAAATAGCAGGAACAGTAGTAGAAGGGATGAAAGACAAGGAACTGGCTGCTTTCCGCAATAAGAACCTGGGATTTGTATTCCAGTCGTTCCATCTTATCAATTCATTGAATGTGATTGACAATGTGGAACTTCCGCTCCTGTACAGAAACGTATCGGCAAAAGAACGCAGACAACTGGCAGAAGAGGTTCTGAAGAAGGTAGGACTGAGCCACCGTATGCGACACATGCCTTCACAACTATCCGGCGGTCAGTGCCAGCGTGTTGCGATAGCACGCGCAATTATCGGAAATCCGGAAATCATACTTGCCGACGAGCCGACAGGTAATCTGGATTCAAAAATGGGTGCTGAAGTTATGGAACTGTTGCATCAGCTCAATAAGGAAGACGGACGCACGATAGTGATGGTTACACACAACGAAGAACAGGCCAAACAGACTTCAAGAACAGTACGTTTCTTCGACGGACGTCAGATAGGATAAAATATCAAGAAACTTCTATATGATAAAAACATACTTTAAACAAGCCATTGAATTGATGAGGCAGAACCGCCTATTCAGTACTCTTTACATAGTTGGTACGGGGCTGTCTATCGCCATGACGGTGATTGTAGCGGTTGTCTATTATGTAAAATTGGCACCTATATATCCGGAGGTTAACCGGAGAGATACGTATTACCTGTCGGGAACGTCTTTCGAGCGGAATAAGGACGGACGTTTTCAGTCGTGGAGTTATTCTTACTCGTACAGGGCATTACAAGAGTGGTTTTATCCGTTGAAAAATGCCCGTGAGGTGAGTGCTTCAACTTTCGGAGCTGTGAAGTACATTCAGCCTTCCGACCGTAGCGGTGATTTCCCGGTGAACATTGTAGAAACCGATCCGGCTTATTTTCGGATTTATGCTTTCCACTTTTTCGATGGACAGCCTTTCACTCAGTCTGATTTGGAAAGTGGCATTCGAAAAGCTGTTATTACCGACAAGTTGGCGCGTCGTCTGTTTGGAAAGGAGAACGGAGTTGTCGGATATCAGTTTCTGCTGAATTACGAGACCTATCAAGTATGTGGAGTGGTTCGTGGCGCCAGTCATCTGACAAACCGCTCGTATGCGGACCTGTATGTGCCTTATAGTACGATGGAAGGGTATCGTGATGCAGCTTATCCAGAAGTCCCTTATTGTGGTCCTTTTCAGGTGACGGTATTGGTGGAAGACGGAAAGCAAGGTAAGGCCCTGTGTGAAGAAGTTCACGAGATTGTGCGCAAGCAGAATCTGTTGCACGAGGCCGATGGTCTAAAAATGAACATAGATGAAGATCCGGTTTCCCATCTGCATGCGTCTTTGATGATGTCAGTCGGTGGAGAAGGCAACTGGTGGAGAGCAGTCCGCTATCTATTGTTCATCTTGTTAATTCTGTTGCTGGTGCCTGCATTGAACTTGAGTGGACTGATAGCCAGCCGCATGGAAAGCCGTTTGCCTGAAATGGGGATTCGCAAGGTGTTTGGAGGAAGAAGGAACGAACTGCTCTCACAAGTACTTTGGGAGAATTTCATGTTGACTTTGGCCGGTGGAGTACTGGGAATGGCGATAGCTTGGATTGCTTTGTATGGTTGTCGGGAATGGGTATTCCGTGTATTCGATCGTTATGCATCGCTGATACCTGAAGGAACAGATGTCTATGTATCAGGTGAAATGCTGTTTGCCCCTTCTGTCTTTCTTATAACCTTACTGTTCTGTTTGGTACTGAACATACTTTCAGCCCTCATTCCGGCATGGTTGTCTCTGCGTAATCCGATTATGAATTCACTTTATGAAAAAAGATAAAAGCTATGTTTAGACTTATTCTTAAGACATTATGGTTCCGTCGGCTTCGCTACGGTTGGTTAATGGCAGAATTGATTATTGTGTGTATTGTCTCATGGGTGATATTTGACCCTGTACTGGTTGTGACGCATGACCGTATGATTCCTTTGGGGTATGATGCCGATCGTCTCTGTTTGGTGTCGTTGAATGTATTCCGCCCCAATGCTCCCGGATTCGACAGACAGGCCACAGATTCGGCTTCCCTGGTAAGGGCTTACGATAATCTGGTACAGAGAGTGCGTAACTATCCAGAGGTAAAACATGCAACTCCTATTTTAGGGTGGCTTTATCCTAACTCACAAGGACAAGGAATTACGACACGTATGCCTGTAGGAGATACCATTCCTTGTCGGATGCGTTACATAGAGTTTTTGCCTCATACACAGTTTTTCGAAACGTATGGCTTTCGTCCGGGCAAGGGAATGACATTGGAAGAACTTTCAGATTATCCATACAAGGATGGTGACTTGGTACTTTCGGAAAATACGCTGGAAACATTCTTTCATACAGACAATCCTCAGGGATGCCGCTTTTGGCAAATTAGTAGTAAAGATACACTATATACGAATGTAGTAGGTACTACAGGTACTTTCCGTATGTATAGTGACTGGCAACCCATACCTGTGACTTTTGTTCCAATGAATTCCATTGACTTGAGTTATTTTCCTAATGATGTAAAAATATTGGTTCGACTGGAAGAAGGGGTTAGCATGGATCGGTTCTTGCACCGGTTTCATCCGTGGATGGTGCGTGAACTGCGTGCCGGTAATTTGTATGCACAGAAGGTAGAGTCTTATCAGCAATTGATAACCAAACGCGAGTATAATACGGGAACGATGACACTTTATCAGCGAAATGTGGCGATGGCGGTGTTCTTCCTTATCAATTTGTGTCTGGGTGTGTCTGGAACATTTTGGGTGCAGACTCGCAATCGTCGTGAAGAAGTTGGGGTTATGTTATCTTACGGTGCTACGCGGAGAGACATTGTTCGTTTCCTGTTGGGTGAAGGAATTATGCTTACTACAGCTTCTACCCTGATAGGATGTCTGTTTTATTTGCAATATGCTATCAGTGAAGGATTGGCTCAAGGACAGACAGGTATGGAAACGACTGATTCTTATTGGGTTCATAACTTCTGGCAACACTTCTTTATCGTTTCGTTCATCATTTACCTGATTCTATTAGTTGTAGTGTTGGTCGGCATTTATATTCCCGCCCGGAAAATAAGTGCCATTTCGCCTACGGAGGCTTTACGTGATGAATGAAACCGTACGTTTCTTTGACGGACGTCAGATAGGATAAAAAGATTTAAAGATTTATATATGATAAAAACATACTTTAAACAAGCTATTGAATTGACGAGGCAAGACCGCCTCTTCAGTACTCTTTACATTACAGGAACAGGCCTTGCAATTGCAATGACGGTTATCATGGCTGTGATTTACTATGTAAAGCTGGCACCGGTGTATCCAGAAGAAAACCGAAGCAACACTTTATATTTGACCAATGCCTTGTTTCATTCGGAAAAAGAGAAATCCAACTTGAATGCAGGCCTAAGTTATCGCGCCTTACAGGAATGGATATATCCTCTAAAAAACGTTGTAGCGGTTTCAGCCCATTTGGGAAGTGGTATGTCTGGAGCCGGATATATCCAGCCAGCTGACCGTAGCGGAGATTTTCGCCCGGCATTAAAGCTGGTGGATCCTGCTTTCTTCCGTATCTACCCATTGCGTTTTGTAGATGGCAACCCATTCACTGATTCTGATTTGGAAAGCGGCATACGTACAGCTGTCATATCGGATGATCTAGCCCGACGACTTTTCGGAAGCACAAAGGAAGTAGTGGGACGTTCGTTCACACTTGACTATATTGACTATCGTGTGTGTGGAGTTGTCCGTGGAGCAAGCTACCTTACAAATGAATCGTACGCACAGGTATATCTTCCCTACTCGGTTATTCCGAATTATAAGAAACCACTCACCGAAAGGTTTCCTTATTGCGGTCAATACAACATTACTTTCCTTGTTAAAGATGATGCTCAGGCTGATGCCCTACGTGCCGAAATAAAGGAACTGACAAGGCGTGTAAACCTGGAATACAAGGATTCCTGGAGTATAGATTTGTGGGAACAACCTACTTCACATTTTGTAAGTGTTTTTCAGGAAATTCCATCAGATGTCAGATTCAGTTTCTGGAAATCGGCAGGATATCTTATAGTCGTGGTATTAGTATTGCTGTTGGTACCTGCCCTGAACCTGAGCGGACTCATTGCCAGCCGTATGGAAAGCCGTCTGCCGGAGATGGGTGTCCGCAAGTCATTCGGAGCCAACAAAGGCGCACTTCTGTCGCAGGTTATGTGGGAAAATCTCTTCCTTACCATAGCAGGCGGCATTATAGGACTGATAGTGGCATGGACAACCGTCTATCTGGGACGTGAATGGATTTTCACCCTACTCAGCGACTGGCCGACAGCCACTCCTGAAGGCGCAAATCTATATGTGTCCGGCGAAATGCTTTTCGCACCTGCAGTGTTTGGCATAGCCTTTCTGCTCTGCCTTTTGCTGAACCTTCTGTCAGCATTACTCCCGGCATGGATGTCGCTCCGTAAACCTATTGTATATTCTCTTTACGAAAAAAGATAATATTATGCTAAAACTTATACTTAAGAACTTATGGTCCCGTCGCCGTAACAACGGTTGGCTTATGGCTGAACTGATATTGGTAGCTGTACTTTCGTGGATTATATTCGACCCAGTAATCGTTGTTACATACGACCGTCAACGTCCACTTGGTTATGACGCAGACCGGCTATGCATGGTATCAGTAGCCATGCTCCAGCCACAAGCCCCCGGCTATGATCCCCAAGGCGCGGATTCTGCTTCTCTGATGCAAGCATACATGAATATTGTTGAACGTACACGGCAGCATCCGGATGTAAAGAATGCCACTCCTATGGTTTCTTTCGCATATCCATGCTCAATAGGAAGCAGTAGCTCAGTTCTGACAGCAGAAGGTGATTCTACAGATTTCAACATCATGAATATTTACTTCTGGCCACATACCGATTTCTTTGAGACATACGGTTTCAAGCGTGGAGAAGGCAGCATGACAGTGAACCAACTTTCCGACTATACTTATAATGAGTCCGATATAATACTGACAGAGGATGCTTTGGAAGGCATGTTTCACACCAATACCTATAACAGGCAGCGCTGTTGGGAGGCAGAGGGAAAAGATACCATCTATATGTCTGTTGTGGGTACTGTAAAACCTTTCAAATATGCCAATGACCTTCGTCCTTTACCGACAGTCTTCATTCCTGAAAGTCATCCCGATATTCTTGATAATCTGGAAGACATGCATATTGTGGCCCGTATAAAAGACGGAGTCAGCATGGAACGCTTCCTTCATGATTTCAAGCCATGGATGCTTCGTGAGATGCGGGCGGGCAATCTTTATGCACGTGACCTTCAATCGTATGATGATCTTATTGCGGATAGCGAATTTTACAGCAGCACTTCACTATATCGCCGAAATCTGAGTGTAGCGATGTTCTTCCTTATCAATCTTTGCCTCGGTGTAATAGGTACTTTCTGGCTACAGACACGTACACGACGTGAAGAAATCGGGGTGATGCTGTCATATGGAGCTACACCACACAACATCCGACGGCTACTGCTTGGCGAAGGTGTGGTACTGACAACTATAGCTACATTTATAGGATGCATAATATATATGCAATATGGTCTCAGTGAAGGGCTACATGAGGTAAGCAGCTATATTAAGGTCATTACACAACCTTGTTGGATTGACAATTTCGGGCAACACTTCCTTATAGTGTCATTCATCATCTATCTCATCCTGCTTCTGGTAGTACTGACAGGTATCTATATTCCGGCACATAGGATAAGTAATATTGCCCCGACTGAAGCATTGCACGATGAATAAACATTATTAAGAATTCTATTATACAGGATTTATGAAACGAACTGTTATACTTATTTGCTCTCTAATCTCTCTTAATATGGCGCTTGCAGCCGGAGAAACAGATTCTCCGGTGCAGCGACGCGCCATCTCACTGGACGAGGCTATCACATTGGCACGTGTACAGAGTGTGGATGCTGCAGTGGCTTTGAACGAACTGAAGACAGCCTATTGGGAATATCGTACGTTCCGTGCCGACCTGCTGCCTGAGATAAACTTTTCTGCAAATCTGCCTTCGTACAACAAGAACTACAACTCCTACCAGCAGGAAGACGGTTCATATACATTTGTCAGAAACAACTATATGCAGATGAACGGACAGCTTTCCATCGACCAGAACATCTGGTTTACGGGAGGTAAACTGTCATTGAACACTTCACTCGATTTTCTGCGTCAGATGGACGGAACAGTAGGAAACCGATTTATGTCCGTCCCTCTCGCACTTACTTTGAGCCAGCCTATTTTCGGAGTGAATAACATAAAGTGGAACCGCCGTATAGAACCGGTACGCTATGCCGAAGCCAAAGCTGCTTTCCTAAGTGCAACCGAGGAAGTAACAATGACAACCATAAATCATTTCTTTAACCTGCTGCTGGCAAAGGAAAATGTAATGATAGCGCGTCAGAACCTTGCCAATGCCGAAAAGCTTCACGAAGTGGCAAAGGCAAAACGCCGTATGGGACAGATTAGCGAGAATGATTTGCTGCAACTGGAACTGAATGTACTCGATGCCCGCTCTACCCTGACTTCAAACGAAAGTTCGTTGAAAAGCTGCATGTTTACCTTACGTTCTTTCCTTGCCCTAAGTGAAGATGAGGAACTCGAACCGATAGTCCCCGATTCAGTACCGGACGTGCGTTTAGACTATGATGACGTACTACAGAAAGCTCTTGCCAATAACTCTTTCGCCCATAACATACGCCGCAGACAACTGGAGGCCGATTATGAAGTGGCAAAGGCAAAAGGGAATATGCGTGAAATTACCCTCTTCGCTCAGGTAGGTTTCACCGGTACGGACAACCGTTTCGACAGCGCCTACCGCCGTTTGAAAGACAATCAGGTAGTAGAAGTAGGATTCAAGATTCCAATACTGGACTGGGGAAAGCGTCGCGGACAGGTAAAAGTGGCACAGAGCAACCGCGAAGTGACAGAAAGTAAACTGCGTCAGGAATCCATGAACTTCAACCAAAATATCTTTATACTGGTTGAGCAGTTCAACAACCAGCAGACACAGCTTCATCTGGCAGATGAGGCTGATCAGATAGCAAGAAAACGCTATCACACCAATGTAGAGACTTTCATGATAGGAAAGATTTCCACACTCGACCTGAACGACTCGCAAAGCCAGAAGGATGAGGCACGCCGCAAGCATATCAACGAACTGTTTTATTACTGGTATTATTATTATCAATTGCGCAGTCTGACACTTTGGGATTTCGCGACGAACACCGGAATTGATGCCGACTTCGAAAAGATTGTCAGAAGATAAAACCACAGATTAAAGGAATTATATTTACTTTTGCAGAGTTATGATACTGATAATTGATGATGATAGTGCAATACGTTCCTCGCTCAGTTTCATGCTGAAGCGGGCAAAGTACGATGTCCTGGCTGTTTCCGGTCCTAAAGAGGCTATAGAAACAGTCCGTTCCGTTACACCACAACTTATTCTGATGGATATGAATTTCAGTCTTTCCACCAATGGCGAGGAAGGACTGATACTGCTCAGGCAGGTCAAGCTGTTCTGCCCTGATGTTCCTGTAATATTGATGACAGCGTGGGGAAGTATCCCGCTGGCAGTACAGGGTATGCAGGCAGGAGCTTTCGACTTTATCACAAAGCCATGGAATAACGCCGCCCTTATGCAACGCATAGAAACAGCTTTGGAACTGACATCAAAAGACAAGTCTGCAGATACTGTTTTAACTGACGATGACGGATTCGACCGCAGTCATATCATAGGCAAGAGCAAGGCATTGCTTGATGTTCTTACTACAGTAAAAAGAGTGGCTCGTACCGGTGCATCGGTACTGGTAACGGGCGAAAGCGGAACAGGCAAGGAACTTATTGCCGAGGCCGTACATCTGAACAGTCCGCGCAGGAACAAGCCGTTTGTAAAAGTCAATCTTGGAGGTATCTCACAGACTCTTTTCGAAAGCGAGATGTTCGGACATAAGAAAGGAGCGTTCACCGATGCCGTAACGGACCGTAAAGGACGTTTCGAACTGGCGGACAAGGGAACAATCTTCCTCGATGAAATAGGCGAGCTGGATCTGTCATGTCAGGTCAAGTTGCTCCGTGTCCTACAGGAGCAGACATTCGAACCTCTTGGCGAAAGCCGCCCGCGGAAGGTAGATGTGAGAGTGGTTTGCGCCACGAATGCCAACCTCGAACAGATGGTGCGTGAACACACATTCCGTGAAGACCTTTTCTATCGTATAAATCTGATAACTGTACATCTTCCGGCATTGCGCGAACGCAGGGAAGATATCCCATTGCTTGCACGTCATTTTGCCGACAGCCGCTGCAAAGCCGACGGACTTTCTCATGTTGAATTGACTGACGATGCTTTGGATTATCTGAGCCATCTGCCCTACCCCGGAAACATACGTGAGCTGAAAAATCTGGTAGAACGTACATTACTGGTATGCGGCAAGCAGCTGCTTACAGCAGATGACTTCAAGGCACAGTATCATCCGGCTTCTACTACATCCGTAACTGAAAACCTGCAAGGTCTGACATTGGAGGAACTGGAGAAACGTACTATCATGCAGGCACTTGAAGCACACGGCAATAATCTTTCGCAAGTTGCCCTTTCATTAGGTATCAGCCGCGCGGCTCTATACCGCCGTCTGGAAAAATACGGCATTTCGTTCAATGACTAAATCAAATAAGGATGAAACTGAAAAACCTGTTCTTTCTGCTGGCTATATTACTGATGTTTGCATGGGGTATCCTGTTCTTCTTCACTTTAAAAGAAAAGGTAACACTCCACTATGTAGGCGAGGCTATTATAACGCTCAGCCTTATTGTCCTAATTTATTTCTACCGCAAAGTGGTAAAACCTCTGGACAGTATAGCCAACGGAATGGATTTGCTTCGCGAACAGGATTTCAGCAGCCGTCTCGCTCCTGTAAGACAGGCTGAAGCAGACCGTATAGTAGATATGTTCAACAGGATGATGGACCAGTTGAAAAACGAACGTTTAAGACTCCGCGAACAGAATTACTTCCTTGATTTGCTTATCAATGTTTCCCCGATGGGAGTTATCATACTCGATTTCGACGGAAAGATTTCCATGATTAATGCTGCCGCACTACGCTTTCTGGGATACACATCGGCAAACGAACTGACAGGAAAAGAGTTCAAGAACCTGGAATGTCCGCTGGCTGAAGAGATAGACCGGTTGCCCAAAGATACAACAGACACTATCCGCCTGAGCGACTCGATGATTTACCGCTGCTCACGGCTTTCGTTTGTTGACAGAGGATTCGCACACCCCTTTGTTCTGATAGAAAGTCTGACTGCCGAAGTGGTTAAAGCCGAAAAGAAGGCATACGAGAAGGTTATCCGCATGATAGCCCACGAAGTAAACAATACCACGGCCGGTATTACTTCCACGCTGGAAACTGCAAGCGAGGCACTGAAAGAGATGGAAGATACGGAAGACATACAGGAAGTTATGAAGGTATGTGTGGAACGCTGTTATGGCATGAGCAGCTTCATAACCAATTTTGCAAACGTGGTAAAGATACCTGAGCCAAACCTTGAACAGGTACGGCTGAACGACAGAGTTTCAGCCTGCCGCATGTTTATGGAGACTGTCTGCCGCGACCGTAAAATAACTCTCCACAACGAGCTTTGTCCGGAAAATCCTGTTGTAAAAATAGATACAGTACTGTTCGAACAGGTACTGGTCAATATAATAAAGAATGCCGCTGAAAGTATCGGCGAATGTGGCGACATATACATCCGTACTACGGATTCACCCGTAACGCTCGAAATAGCAGATACAGGTAAGGGTATCAGCCGGGAAGTGGAAGCCAAACTTTTCAGCCCTTTCTTCTCCACAAAACCGAACGGCCAGGGTATCGGTCTGATATTCATCCGCGAGGTATTGACCAAACACGGATGCACCTTCTCCCTGCGAACCTATTCCGACGGACTGACACGTTTCCGCATCTCTTTCCCCAATATACAATAAAAAAGTAGTATAGCACACATTGGTACTATACTACCTCCATATATAGTCTGTTAAAATCAACCTTTTATAATCTCATCAATACGTTTGAGTTCAACCTCATCGAACGATGTGTTGTTCAAAGCCTTGATATTATCGGACAGCTGCTCCACTAAACTTGCGCCTACAATCACGGATGTCACCTTATTATCCTTCAGCAACCATGCCAATGACATTTCGGCAAGAGTCTGTCCACGCTCCAACGCAATACGGTTCAATTCAGATATCTTCGCCAACATCTCAGGAGTGAGCGCTTCTTTTTTCAGGAATCCACCTCTTGCTATTCTCGAATCATCAGGTATGCCATTGAGATATCTGTCTGTCAGCAAGCCTTGGGCAAGTGGAGAGAAAGCTATAAAGCCAACACCTGTATTATAAGCTTCATCCAGAATACCTTCTTCCTCGGGCTCACGGTTTATAATATTATATCTGCCCTGATACAACAGACACGGAACTTTTTCGGACTTCAGATATTCGTATGCGAACCTGGCCTTGTCGGCAGGATATTTTGATATTCCGACATATAATGCCTTTCCCATTCTCACAATATCAACAAGCGCCTGCAATGTTTCCTCCAACGGAGTCTCAGGGTCATACCTGTGGGAATAGAAAATATCGACATATTCGAGGTTCATCCGTTTAAGGCTCTGGTTAAGGCTGGCAAAAAGATATTTCCTCGAGCCCCACTCTCCGTACGGTCCGGGCCACATATCATGTCCGGCTTTGGTAGAAATAAAGAGTTCGTCACGATACGGAGCGAATGATGTCTTCATTATATGTCCGAAGGTCTCTTCCGCCGAACCGTACGAAGGTCCGTAGTTATTGGCCAAATCTATATGGGTTATACCATTATCGAAAGCAAAATGCAACTTTTTACGACTGTTTGACAATGTATCCACATCGCCGAAGTTATGCCACAATCCTAATGAAATCTCAGGGAGAAGAATTCCACTCTTACCGCATCGGCGATACTTCATCTTCCCTTCATATCTGTCGGGAGCTGCAGAATATACCGGTTCTATCATAATTATACTAGATTTATGTATTTGAGTTAATATGCTACAAAGATAAAAATATTATATGAAACTCCTTTCCATCAAAAAAACAAATAAATACATTATCTTTGCAATCTAAACGAACACTGAAAGATTACAATATGGGTAGAATAAAAGTTTCAGCACCTGAAAATATAAATACAAACATACTTTTACCGTCGTCAAAGAGTATATGCAACAGGGCTCTTATCATTAAAGCACTGTCAAAACATGACGGGAAAATAGAGAACTTGTCCGAATGCGACGACACTTTCGTAATGGTGCGCGCGCTTAGTGAAATGACCGACACCATAGACATCATGGCGGCAGGTACAGCCATGAGATTTCTTACCGCATATCTTTCTGTTACAGAAGGCGAACATATCATTACGGGAACTGAAAGAATGAGACAGCGCCCGATTAAAATACTGGTGGATGCCTTGAGAAGCCTCGGAGCGGACATTGAATATACAGAGAAAGAAGGTTTTCCTCCACTGAAAATCAGAGGAAAAGAACTTAGCGGAAATGTTATCTCACTGCCGGGTGACATCAGCTCGCAATACATATCCGCTCTTATGATGATAGGTCCGACTCTTAAAAACGGACTTACTCTCAACCTGACCGGCAACATCGTTTCAAAACCATATATCAATCTTACAATCCGGATAATGAAAGAGTTCGGAGCTGATGCCGTATGGGCAGACGAACACACTATATGCATAAGCAACTATACTTACAAACCTACTCCATACTATGTGGAAAGCGACTGGAGCGCAGCTTCTTACTGGTATGAGATGACAGCCTTGTCGGACAACGCCCGCGTGGAACTTCCGGGACTTTTCGAAAAAAGTTTCCAGGGTGACTCCAAAGTGGCAGAACTGTTTGAGCAACTGGGTGTAACAACAGAATATGGAGACAAGAATGTAGTTCTGACCAAAAGCGGAAAGGTTACCGACAGAATGGAATACGATTTCGTAAACCAGCCGGACCTGGCACAGACATTCGTAGTGACCTGTTGCATGATGGGAATACCGTTCCGCTTCAGTGGTCTGCAAAGTCTCAAGATAAAAGAGACAGACCGAATGGCTGCACTTATAAACGAGATGAAGAAACTGGGATACGTAATATCGGAAAGCGACGGTTCGGTACTGTCATGGGATGGAGAAAGATGCGAAGCTGACATAAACCCTGCCATAGACACATACGAAGACCACAGAATGGCAATGGCATTCGCACCGGCAGCACTGAAGCTGAAGGACATCAGAATAAACAATCCGCAAGTGGTATCAAAATCTTATCCCGGATTCTGGAAAGATTTGACCAAGGCAGGTTTCAACATAATGGAGGAATAAAGACATGTGGATACTCGTTTTAGCACTCATCGGTGTTGCGCTGTTCGGACTTATCGCCGGATACTTCTATAACCGCAACATCCAGAAAAAAATAGAAAAAGGAGAAATAACCGAAGAGCCGCAAGTGGTTGAGGTGGACAGCGAATGCTGCGGTCAGCATGAGACATGCGAGAAAGACAGTCTTCTGGCAGCAGTAAGCAAGTCGATAGAATACTACGATGACGAAGAGCTGGACCGTTTCAAAGGACGCACATCGGACAGCTACACAGAGGAAGAGATAGAAGAATTCAGAGATATTCTTTACTCCACCCAGGAAGTAGAGGTGGCAGGATGGTGCCGAAGCCTGCAACTGCGAGGCATTGAACTGCCAAACGAGCTAAAGGACGAGCTGTTCCTGATTGTGGGAGAAAGAAGAATACATTGATTGTTAGTTTGTCAGTTTATTAGTTTGTTTATGCAATCTAATAAGCCCAAAAACTCAAGAACTTAAAAACTCAAAAACTCAAAATGACCGATTTCATAGAACTGTTCCAATATACATTTTTCCAGAATGCACTGCTGGGAAGCCTTTTTGCAAGTATTGCCTGTGGAATAATAGGCACATACATCGTGACAAGACGCCTGGTCTTCATCAGCGGAGGAATAACCCATGCTTCATTCGGAGGAATAGGAATAGGACTATACACAGGTATTTCGCCGCTGCTTACAGCTGCCATATTCTCTGTGTTGTCGGCATTCGGAGTGGAATGGCTAAGCAAAAGAAGCGACATGCGGGAAGACTCCGCTATCGCCGTGTTCTGGACTTTCGGTATGGCAGTGGGAATTATCTTCAGTTTTCTCGCTCCGGGATTTACGCCTGAACTTTCTTCATTCCTCTTTGGAAACATTCTGACCATTACTCCGGGGGATATCATACTGCTTGGCATAATAAGTCTAGCACTTGCCGTATTCTTTGCAATATTCCTTAGACCTATAGTATCAATAGCATTCGACAGAGAATTTGCACGTTCGCAACGCTTGCCTGTAACCCTGTTCGAATATACGCTGATGATGTTCATTGCACTGACCATAGTGGCTTGCCTTAGAATGATAGGCATAGTTCTTGTCATCTCATTGCTTACACTGCCACAGATGACAGCAAATCTTTTCACTAACAGTTTCAAGAAGATTATCTGGCTCTCAATTCTCATAGGCTATATCAGCTGTCTTGGCGGTCTGATACTGTCATATCAGCTTCAGGTGCCCTCAGGAGCATCAATTATATTTACTTCTATAGTGATCTATGCTATAGCTAAGCTTAAAAACTCAATAAACTCATATAATTATGGAAATAAAGATTAATTCACTGGAACAGATCCATGAAGCAGCGAAACAATTCATTGCTGAAATGGGCGACAATACAGTCTTTGCTTTCTACGGCAAGATGGGTGCAGGTAAGACTACATTCATAAAGGCTGTGTGTGAAGAACTTGGAGTGACTGACGTTATAAACTCACCTACTTTTGCTATCGTAAACGAATACCGTTCTGAAACTGCAGGCGAACTGATTTATCACTTCGACTTCTACAGAATAAAGAAACTGGAAGAAGTTTACGACATGGGATATGAGGATTATTTCTATAGCGGCGCACTCTGCTTCATAGAATGGCCTGAACTGATAGAGGACGTGCTTCCGGGTAATACCGTAAACGTATATATAGAAGAGACAGAGGACGGAACACGTACCGTACGTTTCGAAGCTGAATAACGATGATTGCACACTACATAATACAGTCGGTATTTGTACTGGTAGGGATTTTGTCTCTCATGGCATCAGTCTTTAACTGGGAATGGTTCTTCACAGCACAGAACTCCCAGTTCATAGTGAGAGCCCTCGGGAGAAACAAATCCAGAATATTCTATGCAATACTTGGTTTGGCTATGATTGCGGCAGGGATATATTTCTTTCTGTCCGTACGCGAAGCCTACAAATAGACAATCATTCTTTTACATAATCAAAAAAACAGCCGGTCAGGAAAAATCCCAACCGGCTGTTTTTTCATAAAATAATATTGTATTCCGAGAAAAGTTTCAGATTTATATTCAGGACTTTAATCTACAGTTACTGATTATCTTTCTGACGGATTTCCACACGACGGATCTTTCCGCTGATAGTCTTTGGAAGTTCATCCACAAACTCTATCACACGAGGATATTTGTATGGAGCGGTAACACGCTTCACGTGATCCTGAAGTTCCTTAATCAAAGCATCGCCTGCCTTATCCTTATAATCCTTGGCAAGGATAATTGTAGCCTTGACCACCTGTCCGCGGATTTCGTCAGGTACACCTGTTATGGCACATTCAACTACGGCCGGGTGTGTCATCAACGCACTTTCCACTTCGAACGGGCCTATACGGTAACCGGAACTCTTGATTACATCGTCCGCACGACCAACAAACCAGTAATATCCGTCTTCATCACGCCATGCCACGTCGCCAGTGTAATAAACGCCGTCGTGCCAAGCCTCGTGTGTAAGTTCAGGAGCACGATAATATTCCTTGAACAATCCCAGTGGCTTGCCATGGTTTGTACGTACCACAATCTGTCCCTGCTCGCCATCTTCGGCACTGCGTCCGTCAGGCTTGATAAGGTCTATCTCATACTGAGGATTAGGCACACCCATACTTCCCGGTTTCGGTTCCATCCATGGGAATGTGGCAAGTGTAAGTGTTGTTTCTGTCTGTCCGAAACCTTCCATCAGACGTATTCCTGTTATCTTGAGGAATGTTTCATATACAGAGTAGTTCAAAGCCTCACCGGCTGTAGTACAGTATTCCAATGATGAAAGATCGTACTTGGACAGGTCTTCACGGATGAGGAAACGGTATATTGTAGGAGGCGCACAAAGAGATGTGATATGATAGTCGTGTATCTTCTGAAGAATATCTGCAGGAGTGAACTTCTCATGATCATATACGAAGACTGTTGCACCTGCTATCATCTGTCCGTACAATTTTCCCCAAACAGCCTTACCCCAGCCTGTATCGGCAATAGTAAGATGAAGACTGTCCTTATGAAGATTATGCCAGAAACTTCCTGTAACGATATGTCCCAACGGATAAGTGAAGTCATGTGCCACCATCTTAGGTTCGCCTGTGGTACCGGATGTGAAATACATCAATGATATATCGTCGTTGGTATTTACATGCTCAGGACGGACAAAAGGAGCCGCATTATCTATTCCCTTATGGAAATCAAGGAAGCCTTCAGGTATGTCAGGACCTATGCTAACGAGTTTCTCTACTGTAGGAGACTCAGGCATTGCATCTATCACATGTTTTGTAATCACTTCTTCGCCCGCCATTACAATCATCTTGATAGATGCAGCATTGCAGCGATAAACAATATCTTTTTTGGTAAGAAGGTGTGTAGCAGGAATTACAACAGCACCTAATTTGTGAAGAGCAATAATGGAATACCAGAACTCATAACGGCGTTTCAGGATAAGCATAACCTTGTCGCCATGACCGATACCGAGACTCTGAAAGTAAGATGCAGTCTGGTCAGTATATTTCTTGAGGTCGGCATACGAAAAATGAATGCACGCACCTTTATCGTTTGTCCATAATATCGCTTCTTTTTCCGGGTCTTCGGCAGCCCACGCATCTACTACATCGTAGCCGAAATTGAAATTTTCAGGAACTTCTATCTTGAAGTTCTTTATAAAATCCTCCTGTGAGGTAAAATGTGTCTGTTTTACAAATCTCTCTAACATATATCGTATCTGATTATTGCATTACTATAGCTAAGAATCTAACGTTGTTTCCGTCTAGTGCCTTCATTCCGTGAGGAAGAGAGGAATCGAAATACAGGCTGTCGCCCGGATTGAGGATAAGCTCCTTGCCATTGATATCAAGCAACAGACGTCCTTCAATCACCATATTGAATTCCTGTCCGGCATGAGTGTTATAATATATAGGTGTGGTTTCAGGCTTAGGTTCTACCGTTACAATAAACGGATCTGCAATTCTGTTCTTGAAACCTGAGGCCAATGATTCGTACTTGTAAGCCTTTGTTCTTTCCACTGAAATACCTGTTCCACGGCGTGTAAGGAAATATGAGCGCATATGAGGTTCTTCGCCGAACATAAGTTCATCAAGAGATACACCGAACTCTGTTGAAATCTTCTGAAGTGTACTTACCGAAAGGTCTTTCTCGCCACTTTCCATAGCGGCATACTGTTCAGGAGTTACTCCAATCTTTTCCGCTACCTGCTCCACTGTCAGGTCAAGAGCATCGCGCAATCCATGTAAGCGCATTGCTATTTGTTTTATCTGTTCATCCATAGTCTTTAAGTTATTTTCCACAAAAATAATAAAAAGTATGTCATTATGAAAGTTATTCTAAATATAAATAGTCATAATGTACGAGATAAGGCTTACCATGAATACCCATAACGGCTTTTGCGTCTGCTGATGACATACTTACACGGCCAACACCTATCTTCTCATCGTCAGGATTTACGATAGTTACAATATCATCCTTTTCAAAATCGCCAACTATATCTGTCACTCCTACAGGAAGAAGGCTTACCGCCTTGTCACCACGCAGCTTGTCAGCAGCCTTATGATTGACTATAATCTTACCTTTTGAGAATCCATCGCTGTGGGCAATCCATTTCTTGATACTTGACACACCGTTCTCCGAAGGAACAAACTTCGTGCATACGGTTTCTTCAGGATTGGAAATCAGATCAACGAGTATATTGTCCTTCTTTCCATTGGCAATAAATACTGTAATCCCCTCGTCTGCCACCTTGCGGGCAATGCTGCTTTTAGTCAGCATACCTCCCCTGCCGAATCCTGACTTCTCAGTACTGATATAGTCCGACAGGTCCTTGCCCTGTTCCACTTCTCTGATAACAGTCACTCCCGGCTGGGAAGGGGCACCATTATATATACCGTCGATATTGCTCAGAATAACCAATGCCTGAACATCCATCATGGCTGCAATCAGACCTGAGAGTTCGTCATTGTCGGTAAACATAAGTTCCGTAACAGAGATTGTGTCATTTTCATTCACAATGGGAATAACATCATTGTCCAGCATCACCTGCATACAGTTGCGCTGATTGAGATAATGTCGTCTTGTGGAGAAACTTTCCTTGGTTGTAAGCACCTGACCTACAGTAATTCCATGTTCGCGAAACAGTTCGTAATATCTGTTTATCAGCTTGGCCTGACCTACAGCCGAAAACAACTGGCGGCTGTCAACACTGTCGAGTTTGCGCAAAGGCTTTACCTCACTGCGTCCGGAAGCCACCGCTCCCGATGATACAAGCACTATTTCAACTCCTGCCCTGTGAAGTTCCGCCACCTGGTCAACCAGCGCAGACATTCGCGTAACATCGAGCGTACCATCCTTGCGTGTAAGCACATTGCTGCCAATCTTTACCGCTATTCTTTTATATTTACATTCCATAAAATACCATGTTTCATTTCAATTAATTACGCAAATATAGGATTTTACTAATTTCTTATTACAAAAACATGTAGATATTTTATTTCACATTACTTATTGATACAAATCAAACGGCTGTAACAATATTTTTCGTACTTTTGCATGACATTATAACATTCGTATTTTTATGATTAAAGCTATATTTTTCGACATCGACGGAACATTGGTTTCGTTCAACACACACAGAGTACCGGAATCTACCAAACAGGCACTTAAAGAGTTAAGAGAAAAAGGTATAAAGGTATTTATCGCCACGGGACGCCCTAAATTGCTTATAAACAATCTTGAGGATCTTGAATTCGACGGATATATAACCCTAAACGGTGCTCACTGCTTTACAGCCGACCACAAGGATATTTACAAAGGACTGATACCTGCCGAAGATATAGAAAGAGTTGTGGAATACACTAAAAAACACGACTATCCGTTCGTCTTTGTGCACGACAACCAGTGGTTTATCACAAAAGTGGATAAAGCAGTGGAAGACATAGCCAAACTTATAGAGATTTCCATTCCTCCTGTAAAACCTGGAGAAGAAGCACTTGGAAAAGATATTCTACAGATTATGGGCTACTTCCCTACCGAAGCCGATGAAGAAATTTTCGGCAAGATACTTACCCATTGCGAAACAATGAGATGGCACCCGCTATTTGCCGACATCATAAATAAAGGTACAAGCAAGAGCCGTGGCATAGACGAAGTGATAAAGCATTACGGCATAAAGCTTGAAGAGACAATGGCTTTCGGCGACGGCGGAAACGATATCAACATGCTTGAACATGCCGGAATAGGTGTTGCCATGGATAATGCATCGGACAAAGTCAAGGCTGCAGCCGACTATATCACGTCATCTGTAGATGATAATGGTATCATCAATGCTTTGAGACATTTCAATATACTATAGAACTCAACGCAGCATTACCACACGGCGCAAGATAAGCTGTTTGTACTGCTTTTTCATATCATCGGGCAAAAAGGAATTGTCTATCAGTTCGAACCACTTGGGCAATGCACGGCTGAAACGGCGGGAAAGATTCTCGATAACTTTCTCGTCAACTCCCGATGCCGTTATCGCCTTGTAAAAGTCAGCCTTACGCAAACGGCTTTTCTTTCCATTGAGGGTAAGAGCAAGCTCCTCAGTATCTTCAGGCATAACAAGATTTGTGGAAAGCATATCGTATGCCGGTGTAAGTGTGTAACCGCCCATCTGATTATAAAGAGAAAAGTTCTTGAGATGCATGTCAGCATTGCCGGTTATCCAACAGAAGACCACGACTTCCCAAAAATTTATAACATCAAGTTGCGGCGCAGAAGAGTAACGGCGGATAAGTTTGGCAATCTGTTCGTATGAACCCTTATACTTATATTCGGTAAGTCTTTCGGATAATTGACACATATCTTCCATAGCTATCTTACGACCATCCGGCTGGCGGTCTATACGGCGGGTAATATAACACAGTTCACCATCACTAAAACGTATCAGACTATGGGGAACCACATTGATTTTCACAGCCTCGGCAAGATGCATGGTAACATCCTCCAGTTCGGGCAAGGCACGGTATGAATGAGTCTGAGGTTTTAGGATGAAACGTCCCCAAAGACCAACTATTGTAAAACGGTCCGGCTCATTGCGTCCGCCCCGGTTAATATCGAGAGATAACTTAGCCTGTACACCTGTCAGTGTAGTCTGGCTACGCACAACCTGACGAGCCAGGTCTCCCAATTGGGCACGTACGTATGGTAACTCAGGTGCGGTACGAGTTCCGAAGAATTTCTTGGCACATGCAGGATGGAAATCCTTCATGCCTTCTCCTAATTCCTTATAGCAATACAGGCATCTGCTCATAATTTATCCTCCTCTATTTCGTCGTCGGGTATAACACTTACGGCTCCTATACAATCCTTGCAGCAAGCCAAAAGAAGCGACATACGGTCACGCTGGTTTATTTTCCAACTTCTCTCGGCAATATCCAGCAACCATCCTTCCGGTATCAGACCGTCAAAGAACGGGAACAACACCATATCGTGAAACTGTTTCTCTCCAAGAGGAAGTGTCAGACTGACTGCAGCTGCATCCGGCAGCTTCAAATAATCTGTGTCGTATGTAAAGGTGAATCCGTTTTCGTCTTCCACCAGTCTGCCTGCCAAGCGGTCATGCAGAAATACTTTTGCACGTTTCATTACTTATCCTCCCTTGATTTTGGACTCAGCTCAACAGGACCTACCTGGCGACCGAAAAGACTGAGAACCTGATTTACCTTATCCATACGCAAGGTCTGTTTGCCCTGCTCCAAATCACGAACAAAGCGCAACCCTACTCCGGACTTATCAGCCAGATCGACCTGTGTCAATCCGAACTGGCGACGCATCTCCTTTACAAAATCTGCTATTACTGTGTATTCCATAATTATACCCTTTCGGGTACAAATATAATAATATATTCGACTTATTATACCTTTTAGGGTATAATTCAGTATTCAAAATTATTTTTTATACCCAAACGGGTATAGCTTAAATTAAAGGGCCAATTAAAATTATACCGCAATAGTCAGTTTTGCTAGATAGTCGTAATGCTCTCCGCTATATACAAGTTCGGTCTTAAAACCATACTGAGATGCATAAAAATTCAGAGTTTCGTAATCAATATACAGCCACTTGAACTGTTCGCCTTTTATCTGCTTATACTGCATACTGAACTCTATCTCGCCATAATAATCGGCAGCCAAATCAATAAGCATACTTCCGTCCTCATCCTCGAACAGATATTTCAGGTCGCTCGAATCCATAAGGATACATCCACCCGGATTCAACAGCTCCTTCATACGCGTAAAAAATGTCTCCATATTCTGCAAAGAACCGATAATTCCGGAACCGTTCATCAACATCAATATAGTGTCATAACCGCCGACAAACGACGGATCAAAAAGATTAACCAGACGGGCATTAACCCCACTCTCTTCCATCACTTTTACAGATAAAGGAGATATATCTATAGCCTCAACATCCTTGCCCATATCTAGCAAAGCGACAGAATGACAACCACTTCCGGCACCTACATCAAGAATTTTGCCTGTAGCCATATCCAACGCCTTTCGCTCCAGCTCGGGCATTTCATCATATTCGCGGAAAAGAGTCTCTACAGGAATTTCATCCTCATCAAACTGTGGCGAGAAAACTCTGAGTCTTCCGGCCTGACCTTTACAGAAGTAATCATAAATGGCATTTCCCATTGGGTCTTTGCCTGTTTCAAGCAATCCGTAGTTCATATACATTATTTATATTACAATGCACAAAGTTACAAAAAAGTTATACATATACCGTACTGATGATTATTTATGCACTAATTTCACATTTTTTACGAATAAACATATAAAAAACTTCGTATTTATGCATGAAATCAAATAAATAGGTGTATATTTGCGCTCAATATAGAATAATTATACAATGAAAAGTAAGAGTACAAGGCTTGATGCCATTAAAATGATTATCTCCGTAAAAGAAATCGGAAGCCAGGATGAACTTCTTCAGGAACTGACTAAAGAAGGGTTCAGTCTGACACAAGCCACACTGTCAAGAGACTTAAAGCAATTGAAAGTGGCAAAAGCTGCAAGCATGAACGGGAACTACGTATATGTACTCCCGAACAACACCATGTACAAGCGCATGGCAAATCCGCCTGGTGCTACTGAAATGATGCGCCATAACGGATTCATAGGAATAGAATTCTCAGGAAATATAGCGGTGATCAAAACAAGACCGGGATATGCCAGCAGCCTGGCATACGATATTGATGACCATAATTTCGCAGAGATTATAGGAACTATTGCTGGCGATGATACAATAATGCTGGTAATCAGAGAAGGTTATTCACGCCAGAATGTAACAGACACACTTAGACTGATAATTCCAAATATAAACTGAAACAATAGAACATAAAAAAAGCTGAAGGAAACAACATACAAAAACGATGGAAAAAGAAAAACAAATAGACGTAATGGTGGCTGACGCTTCACATGAAAAATATGTGGATTATATACTGGACACCATAAGAGAGGCTGCTAAAGTAAGAGGAACAGGTATAGCCGAACGTACTCATGAATACGTAGCTACAAAAATGAAAGAAGGTAAAGCTATTATAGCACTGTGTGGAGATGATTTGGCAGGATTTACCTATATCGAATCGTGGGGAAACAAGCAATATGTTGCTACATCCGGACTTATAGTTCACCCAAAGTATCGTGGACTGGGACTAGCAAAAAGAATAAAACATGCTTCATTTACTTTGGCAAGACTCAGATGGCCTAAAGCTAAAATCTTCAGTCTTACATCAGGTGCAGCCGTAATGAAGATGAATACAGAACTGGGATACGTACCTGTAACATTCAACGAACTTACAGACGATGAATCCTTCTGGAAAGGATGCGAAGGTTGCATCAACCACGATATTCTGATGGCAAAAAACAGAAAATTCTGTATCTGTACAGCCATGTTATACGACCCTGCATTACATCAGGACGATAAAGTAAATAATTTCTAAAATAAAAGAACCCAAAAACTCATACATATATGGAAAAGAAAAAAGTAGTTGTGGCATTCAGCGGTGGTCTTGATACATCATTCACTGTAATGTATCTGGCAAAAGAAAAAGGATACGAAGTATATGCAGCTTGTGCCAACACCGGAGGTTTCAGTCCGGAACAATTGAAACAGAACGAAGAAAATGCTTATAAACTAGGAGCTGTAAAATATGTTACTCTTGACGTTACACAGGAATACTACGAAAAGAGTTTGAAATATATGGTTTTCGGTAACGTACTCCGTAACGGTACATATCCTATTTCAGTAAGCTCTGAACGTATTTTCCAGGCACTGGCTATTGCACGTTATGCCAACGAAATAGGTGCACACGCCATAGCACACGGTTCGACAGGTGCCGGTAACGATCAGGTTCGTTTCGATATGACTTTCCTTGTTATGGCTCCAGGTGTTGAAATCATCACACTTACACGTGATATGGCTTTGAGCCGTGAATACGAAATCAACTACTTGAAAGAACATGGTTTCGAAGCTGATTTCACTAAACTGAAATACTCTTACAATGTAGGTATATGGGGTACTTCAATCTGCGGTGGAGAAATTCTGGACTCTACTCAGGGATTACCAGAAAGTGCATATCTGAAGCAGGTTAAGAAAACAGGTTCGGAAGAACTTAGACTTGAATTCAAGAAAGGTGAAATCTGCGCTGTAAACGGCGAGAAATTTGACGACAAGATTAAGGCTATCCAGAAGATAGAAGAAATTGGTGCTGCTTACGGTATAGGTCGCGATATGCACGTGGGAGATACTATCATCGGTATCAAGGGACGTGTAGGATTCGAAGCTGCAGCTCCTATGCTTATCATCGGCGCACACAAGTTCCTTGAAAAATACACTTTGAGCAAATGGCAGCAGTACTGGAAGGATCAGGTAGCCAACTGGTATGGTATGTTCCTTCACGAAAGCCAGTATCTGGAACCTGTTATGCGCGACATCGAAGCTATGCTTACAGAAAGCCAGCGTAACGTTAACGGTACTGTAATTTTGGAATTGCGTCCTTACTGCTTCTCTACAGTAGGTGTTGACTCTAAGGATGATCTTGTTAAAAACAAATTTGGAGAATACGGTGAAATGCAGAAAGGCTGGACTGCCGACGATGCAAAAGGATTCATCAAAGTTCTTTCTACTCCGCTCAGAGCTTATTACGCTAACCATAAAGACGAAGCGGACGTATGATAAAAGTAGGAATTATAGGAGGTGCAGGATATACGGCAGGCGAGCTTATTCGCCTGCTTATCAATCATCCTGACGTTGAGATAGTATTTATAAACAGTTCAAGTAATGCAGGAAACCAGATAACTGACGTGCATGAAGGGCTGTATGGCGAAACCGATCTGACATTTACAGACGAACTTCCTCTTGATAAGATTGATGTTCTTTTCTTCTGTACAGCTCATGGTGATACCAAGAAATTCATGGAAAGCCACAACGTTCCAGAAGAGTTGAAGATTATTGACTTATCAATGGATTATCGTATAAAGAGTGATGACCACGATTTCATCTACGGATTACCGGAACTGAACAGACGCGCCATCTGCCATAGCAAACACGTGGCAAATCCGGGATGTTTCGCCACTTGCATACAGCTTGGACTTCTTCCGCTGGCAAAAAATTTAATGCTAAACGATGACATCATGGTAAATGCCATAACAGGCAGCACAGGTGCAGGAGTTAAGCCGGGAGCTACAAGCCACTTCAGCTGGAGAAACAACAACATGAGCATCTACAAGCCATTCCAGCATCAGCATGTGCCTGAAATAAAACAGTCACTCTGCCAGCTGCAGAACAGCTTCGATTCTGATATTGATTTCATTCCATACAGAGGCGACTTTGCACGCGGTATTTTCGCTACGATAGTAGTAAAAACCAAAGTTGAGCTGGAAGAAATAAAGAAAATGTACGAAGACTACTATGCAGAAGATTCATTCGTATATATAATAGACAAAAATATAGACTTGAAGCAGGTGGTAAATACCAACAAATGTCTTATCCACCTTGAAAAGCATGGTGACAAACTGTTAATAGTATCCTGCATAGATAATCTTCTGAAAGGTGCGAGCGGTCAGGCAGTACATAACATGAACCTGATGTTCAACCTTGAGGAAACAGTAGGATTGAAACTGAAACCAAGCGCATTTTAATTAATAATTAAAAGTTAAGAATTAATATTTGGTTATGATGGAAAATACTTTAAATCCACAAAATCTAATTATTAATTCTTAATCATATAAAGGATAGTTATTTATTGACATCGCCTACTTCAGTTCTTAATTATTAATTTTTAAATCTTAATCATATTATGACCCTCTTCGATGTATATCCGCTTTTCGATGTAAACATAGTAAAAGGCAAAGGATGCCATGTATGGGACGAGAAAGGCAACGAATATCTTGACCTTTACGGAGGACATGCCGTAATCTCAATAGGACATGCTCATCCGCACTATGTAGAAGCCGTAAGCAATCAGGTAGCAAAATTAGGTTTCTATTCAAACTCAGTAATCAACACGCTCCAGAGAGATCTAGCAGAAAAACTTGGAGCAATGTGCGGCTACGACGATTATCAACTGTTTCTAATTAACTCCGGTGCAGAAGCAAACGAGAACGCTCTGAAGCTGGCTTCATTCTATAACGGACGTACTAAGGTAATATCGTTTGCAAAGGCATTCCACGGACGTACATCGCTTGCAGTTGAGGTTACTAACAATCCTAAAATCATCGCTCCGATAAACGACAACGGACACGTCACTTATCTTCCTCTGAACGATACTGAAGCTGCAAAGGCAGAGCTTTCAAAAGGTGATGTATGCGCAGTTATTATAGAAGGAATACAGGGTGTTGGTGGTATTCAGGTTCCTAACGCAGAGTTTATGAAAGAACTGCGCCGTATGTGCGACGAGACAAACACTGTACTTATTTTAGACGAGATACAGTCCGGCTACGGAAGAAGCGGAAAATTCTTTGCACACCAATATATGGGCATCAAACCGGATATGATTACCGTAGCAAAAGGTATAGCCAATGGTTTCCCAATGGCAGCGGTACTTATCAGTCCTAAATTCACTCCTGTTTACGGACAGCTTGGTACAACATTCGGCGGAAACCATCTGGGATGTGCAGCCGCTATAGCTGTACTTGACGTGATGAAGGAAGAAAACCTGATAGAAAATACAGCCAAAGTAGGTGCTCACCTTATGGAAGAGCTAAAATCATTCAAGGGCATAAAAGAATTGCGCGGACTCGGACTTATGATAGGTATGGAATTTGAGGAACCTATCAAGGAAATCCGCAGCAAGCTGCTTTTCGAACAGAAAGTATTTACAGGTGTCAGCGGAACAAATGTTATCAGACTACTGCCTCCTCTATGTCTGAGCATGGCTGAAGCTGATGAATTCCTTGAAAGACTGCATAAAGTTATTAAATAATAAACAACTACCATGAAAATAGCAATTATCGGTGCCGGCAACATGGGCGGTGCAATAGCACGCGGTCTGGCACACGGACAGTATATCAATGCAAGTGACATCACAGTGTCCAACCCTAGCAATGCCAAGTTAGAGAAACTGAAAGAAGAATATCCTGAAATAAACGTTACTAACTGCAACAAGGAAGCTGCCGATGGGGCAGACATAGTAATAATGGCTGTAAAACCATGGAAAATGGAAGAGGTTTTGAAACCTTTGCGTCTTCGCCAGCCACAAGTACTTGTCTCAGTTGCAGCAGGACTGACTTTCGAGGATCTGGCACATTTTGTCGATCCTGAAATGCCAATCTTCCGTGTAATTCCAAATACGGCTATTGCAATAAACGAAAGCCTGACACTCATGGCTGCCCGCAATGCCTCAGAAGAACAGACAGAAACAATGCTTAAGCTGTTCAATGAGATGGGAGTTGCCGTATTGATAGAAGAAAAGCTGTTTCCAGCCGGAACATCACTTACTTCATGCGGTATAGCATATGTCCTGAAATATGTACAGGCTGCAATGCAGGCTGGTATTGAGCTAGGCTTCAAACCACAGGAAGCAAAGAAGATGGTTGCACAAACAATGCTCGGCGCTGCCCAGCTTCTGCTTAAGGACGAGCAATCTCATCCGGCCACTGAAATAGAAAAGGTTACTACTCCTGGAGGTATAACCATCAAAGGATTAAACCGCCTGGAACACGATGGTTTCACTTCAACTGTGATAAATGCTATTAAAGAGAGTTGTATCTGATAATATATTGACATACATCAATACGCCATATTAAAGTAATAACGTAACTTTGCATCCGAAAAATTAGAGAACAAAGTGGACAAGGTTATTCAACAGACTAATATTAAAAGGGGACTTACCAAACTGGTAGTCCCTATTTTTATAGAAACGCTCCTGATAATGATGCTGGGAGCTATCGACACTGTGATGCTTAGCCAATATTCCGACGAAAGTGTAGCTGCAGTTGGAGTGGTAAACCAAATAGTAATGTTTGCATTCCTCATATTCGAGGTTATAAACATCGGCACATCAGTACTCTGTTCTCAATATCTGGGAGCCAAACTACAACAGAAAATGGTACAGGTGGTAGGAGTATCACTATTGTTAAACCTTGTTGTAGGACTAATAGTCAGTGCTATATTGCATTTCGGTGCTGTAACCCTGTTAAACTGGATGGGACTTCGCCCCGAACTTCTCCAATATGGTATAGGATATATGGAAATAGTAGGAGCGTTCGCTTTCTTCCAGGCAATATCACTCACCATTTCAGCATCACTCCGTAGTGCCAACAAGGCCATTTACCCTATGCTTGTCACTGTCCTGGTGAATATAATGAATATAATAGGAAACTATATCCTCATATTCGGAAAATTCGGTTTCCCCGCCATGGGCGCCGAAGGTGCCGCTATATCAACATCCATAGCAAGAGGTGTAAGTATGGTAGTACTGTTCGTGATTCTTTTCAGAAAACATATTTCACGATTTCCTCTTGCCCTGTTCAGACCATTCCCATGGATTGAGCTTAAAAACCTGCTTAAAATAGGAATACCTTCTGCCGGAGAAAACATGTCATACAGTTTCTCACAGGTTGTCATCACTTATCTGATAAATATATTGGGCAACAATGCACTTGCCACACGTACATACACCGTAAACATTGTGATGTTTGTCTATCTGTTTGCCATAGCAATGGCTCAGGGTGGCGCAATCAGTATCGGACACCTTGTGGGACAAAACAAGATACGTGCCGCATATCTGTTAGGCAAGTTTGTAATGCGTATTTCCATTCTGGTATCTCTCATCCTTTCATGTATCTGGGCTGTATGCGGTCATGCCATATTCAGCATGCTCACAAACAACGAAGAAATAATCAAACTTGGGGTTACTATTCTTATGATAGACGTACTTGTGGAAATAGGTAGAACCGTAAACATATATGCTACAAATGCACTTCGTTCTGCAGGAGATGTTAACTTCCCGTTCTACCTTGGTGTCATCGTACAGTGGAGTGTCTCTGTAGGATTGAGCTACATGCTAGGTATTTACTGGGGATGGGGACTCGTAGGAATGTGGGTAGCTTTCCTATTCGACGAGAACATTCGTGCCATAGTTTTTGTAAAACGATGGAACAGCATGAAATGGGCCAAGAAAAGCTTTACAAGAAATCGGTCTTGAATTTACGGAGTTGTGCCCTGAGCTGATGTGAATTACCTTCAGTCATACTGTCAAGCAGTTTCCAGAATTCAGGCCCGTGATTCATTTCTTTTGTATGTGCCAATTCGTGCAAGATGACATAATCCATCAGATGAACAGGTAACAGCATCAGATAACATGAAAGACTGATAGTTCCACGCGAGGTACAGCTTCCCCAACGCGATTTAGCTCCGGTTATTCTCACTTTACGATATGACATACCGTACTTTTCAGCCCAAAATCCGAGCAAAGGTGGCAAAAATTCTTCGGCACTTTTCTTCATGGCGCGCACAATGGCTGCATTAAGTAATTTCTGTGTCTGCAAAGAACTGAAATCCACATTTTGTGGACATAGAATCTTCATAACTCCCTCTTCCTCACGACGGACAGAGAAACACTTCATCCCTCCCACTCCAACGGTAAGCTTGAAACATGGAGCATCAATCGAGAATCCGTCTGTTATCATCTTCGGAGATACCTTGGTGAAAGAGGCAAGTAGTTTCTGCCTGTAATCGGCTATAACCTGCATAATGCGTTCTGTCTTAGTGAACGGAGGAACAGTGACATAAAGACCATCTTTCTTTATGCGCATGGAAATGTTTCTGGCATTTATGCGTGTACCTATCACTATCTTGCCAAAATCATCATCAGGGATTATTCGTTTTGTTGCCACGTTTTGAATTAAGAATTAAAAATTAAAGAATTAAGAGTTAAAGGGTGAAGGTTGATGAAGTCAATTTTATCACATTTAGTTTTGGTAAAAATCATTAAAGAAAAGGGGCGGAATCAAAAGTCCACCCCTATATCCAGTATAATTAATCATTTCTGATAACAGTTCCTGCAGAAACATCTCCTATATCCGATGCCTGTTTTATTATCACCTGCTTCACACCATTGTCAATGGCCGAAAAAGAATTCTCCAGTTTTGGAATCATACCACCCTGAATTACACCTTCATCAGTATATTTGCGGAAAAGCTCAGGAGTAATAACCGATATCACGCTGTCATCATCGTTTTCATCGCTGAGCACACCTTTCTTTTCGAAACAGAACACTAGAGTTACATCAAAGAAAGGAGCCAGTCCTTTTGCTGTTTCACCAGCTATAGTATCGGCATTTGTATTAAGAATATTACCCTTACCATCGTGAGTTAGCGGAGCCATCACCGGAACAATACCCTGAGAGATAAGAGAAGAAAGCATCTTTCCGTTCACTTCCTTAACATCACCTACAAAGCCGTAGTCAACATCCTTAACCGGACGTTTCACAGAAAGAATTGCATTCATATCTGCACCTGTCAGACCGATAGCATTCACGCCGCGAGCCTGTAATCCGGCTACAATATTCTTGTTCACCAAACCGCCATAAACCATAGTAACGACTTTCAAAGTCTCAGCATCGGTTACACGGCGACCGTTCACCATAGTGCTTTCTATTCCCAACTGTGCAGCAACCTTAGTGGCAGAACGTCCACCGCCATGCACCAGCAGTTTATATCCTGGTATTGAAGCGAAATCGTCAAGCAGGCGTGCAAGCGTATCAGATTCCTCTACAATCTTTCCGCCCACCTTTATAATAGTAAGTTTTTCCATAAATGTTTTTTTAGGTTACAAGTTAACAAGTTGACAAGTTAACAAGGTTACCATCCGGATGGAGAACCTTGTCAACTTGTAACTGAAGCCTTGTTAACTTCTAACAAAATTACTCAAGATAAGTATATCCATAAAGTCCAGAACGATAGTTAGAAAGGAATTCCTTTCCTTCTTCGAGCGAGATACGTCCTTCTTTCACAGACTTGGTAACCCAAGTTTCCAGCGTACGCACAAGTTTCTTAGGGTTATACTGAACATAGTCCAACACTTCGGCAACAGTTTCACCGTCTATCACCTGATCGATACTGTATCCATTGTCATTTACCGTCACGTGTACAGCATTGGTATCACCGAAAAGGTTATGCATATCACCAAGTATCTCCTGATAAGCCCCCACGAGGAATACACCTATATAATATGACTCCTTAGATTTGAGAGTATGAACAGGTAAATCATGCGACACACTTCTTGAAGAAACGAAGTTGGCAATCTTACCATCAGAGTCACAAGTGATATCCTGCAGAGTAGCTGTACGGTCAGGTTTCTCATCAAGACGCTGTATAGGCATGATAGGGAAAATCTGGTCGATAGCCCAAGAGTCAGGCAAAGACTGGAAAAGAGAGAAATTACAGAAATACTTGTCGGCAAGCAACTTGTCTATATTTCTGAATTCTTCAGGTACATGTTTCAATCCTGAAGCTATCTGGGTTATTTCACGTGTAACAGACCAGTAAAGTTTCTCAATCTGCGCTCTTGTCTTCAAATCTACGATACCATGGCTGAACAGGTCAAGAGTTTCCTCGCGAATCTGCTGAGCATCATGCCAAGCCTCCAGCATACGGCTTTGGTTCAGATTATCCCAGATTTCGTAAAGTTCCTGCACTAGTTCATGATCATCCGGTGACACCTCAAAATCATCATCCATAGCAGGTAATGAAGCTGTTTCGAGCACTTCGAAAATCAATACAGAATGATGGGCAGTAAGCGAGCGTCCACTCTCAGTGATAATATTAGGATGAGGAATACCATTCTTGTTGCTGGCATCCACCATTATAGAAATAGAGTCGTTCACATACTCCTGAATAGAATAATTCACACTACTTTCGCTGTTAGGAGAACGGGTACCGTCGTAATCTACTCCCAGACCACCGCCTATATCGACAAACTCTACAGGGAATCCCAACTGATGTAGCTGCACATAGAATTGTGAAGCCTCTCTGAGGGCTGTCTTGATACGGCGAATTTTTGTCACCTGGCTACCGATATGGAAATGGATCAACTTCAGACAGTCCTTCATATCCTTCTTTTCTATGAAGTCGAGCGCTTCAAGAAGTTCGCTTGAAGTCAGTCCGAACTTACTAGCATCGCCACCGCTTTCTTCCCATTTACCACTACCAGACGAAGCCAACTTGATACGGATACCAATGTTAGGACGGACATTAAGCTGTTTTGCCATCTTGGCAATCAGTCTCAGTTCGTTCATTTTCTCCACTACAAGGAAAATACGTTTACCCATCTTCTGAGCCAGAAGAGCCAGTTCGATGTAGCTTTCATCCTTATATCCATTACAGATTATAAGGGAATCAGAATCGGTATTGATGGCTATCACGGCATGCAGTTCAGGTTTTGAACCAGCTTCCAGTCCTAGATTGAATTTCTTTCCGTGGCTGATTATTTCCTCCACCACAGGACGCATCTGATTCACCTTGATGGGATAGATGATGAAGTTTTGGGCATTGTAGCCATACTCCTTCGATGCCTCTCCAAAACAATTCGAAATTTTCTCAATTCGGTTGTCCAGGATATCCGGGAAGCGCACCAGCATAGGAGCTGTGACATCCCTAAGCTGAAGTTCGTCCACCAATTCCTTCAGATCCACAGCCACTCCGTCCTTTCGCGGAGTAACCACCACATGTCCCTTCTCGTTTATTCCAAAATAAGAAACACCCCATCCGGTGATGTTATAAAGCTCTTCCGAGTCTTCAATACGCCATTTTCGCATTTTGTAAGTTGTGAATTTATGAGTTAATAAGTATCTGAGTTTGTAAACCGCCCCCAATTATTAGTTATCAATATTTATTATCAATTTTCTAAGTTCTTCCACTGTTTCGTCTATCTGACTTCTGCTTTCAAGTCTGCTTCCATCCAGCCTTATCGCAGCCTGCGAGTAGAAAGGCATTCTGTGTTCCAGTCCATCGGCAATTGTCTGTTTAAGCTCATCATCCGATTTTCCTGCCACCAAAGGCCTGTTGGCCGCTGCCTGTTTCAACCTTCTGAACAGTACATCGGATGCCGTATCCAAAAAGACAGTTACCCCACAGCTGTTCATAAACTCCATATTGTCAAAAAAACACGGAGTACCTCCACCGCATGCAACTATCACATTCTCGAATTCTGCGACTTCCAGAAGCATCTTTCTCTCGAGTTGACGAAAACCATCTTCCCCACGGGTTGCAAATATATCGCGTATGGTAGAATGCATACGCTCCTCGATATACCAATCCAGGTCAATAAAACTAAGACCACATGCCCTAGCATAAGCTTTACCAAGAGTAGTCTTACCCGATGCCATATATCCGGTCAGGAAAATTCTCATTGATTTCTTTAATTTTTAGTTATCGGTTGTTAGTTTTTAATTCTTTTTTGTCAGGAAAAACGCCCAAACTAAAAACTAACAACTCTTACTATACTTATTTCTTTCTTTTTCGTGTCTCAGCCTTTGTTTTCTGCAGTTCAATCACCTTGAAACAAGCCTCTGCAGTAAGATCGGCAGGCTCTACACCAGAAGGTATCTTGTAATTCTTTCCTTCACTTGCAATGTAAGGTCCGTATCTTCCGTTCAAGACCTGCAGGTCAGGATAATCAGCAAATACTTTTATTACCTTCTTTGCTTCTGCATCCTGTTTGTCCTTTATCATCTGTACAGCTTCTTCCAAAGTAATTGACAAAGGATCCTTATCCTTAGGTACAGACACATATATATTGTCATACTTGACATACGGACCGAACTTTCCGGCTCCCACACTCACCTGTTTTCCTTCGTGTTCGCCAAGCATACGTGGCAGACGGAACAGTTCCAAAGCTTCTTCCAGAGTGATAGTCTCCATAGACTGCTCACGGCGCAACTGTGCAAAACGTGGTTTTTCCTCATCATCTGCACTACCAATCTGTACCACAGGACCGAAACGGCCTATTTTAACAGATACCGGTCTTCCCGTTGAAGGTTCCTCGCCCAACAGTCTTTCGCCCACCTTGTGTTCAGCCTTCGAAGCAGATGTCTTTTCTACCAGCGGATGGAATGCTGTATAGAAACGGCTTATCATGTCTGTCCATGATTTTTCGCCTGCAGCCACTTCATCGAATTCCTTTTCCACTCCGGAAGTGAAGTTATAATCCATAATCTCAGGGAAATATTCCATCAGGAAGTCAGTCACTACCACACCAACATCCGTAGGCATAAGTTTCTGCTTTTCACTACCTGCTGTTTCTGTCTTGGTCTCACATGAGATATTACCTTTCTTGTCAAGTGTCAGCAATCTGTATTCACGTTCCACACCTTCACGGCTACCTTTTTCCACATATCCGCGCTGCTGTACTGTAGATATTGTAGGAGCATATGTAGAAGGACGTCCTATACCAAGTTCCTCCAGTTTTCTGACCAGACTGGCCTCGGTATATCTTGCCGGTGGCTGACTGAAACGCTCCGTAGCACGTATATCCTTACGCTCTAGTTTCTGTCCAGCCTTCATAGGTGGCAACAGACGGCTTTCGTCTTCGCGTTCTGAATCATCGTCAAGACTTTCGCTATATACACGCATGAAACCATCAAATGTAACAGCCAGTCCGGCAGCATTGAACTTATAGTCTGTACCTTCTGCAGAAATAACGGCAGTAGTCTTCATCAGTTCGGCATCAGCCATCTGCGAAGCCAAAGTACGCTTGCGTATAAGATCGTAAAGTCTCTGTTCCTGAGCTGTAGCATCGATCTTCTCCTTATCCATATATGTAGGGCGGATGGCCTCGTGTGCTTCCTGTGCTCCTTTGGTGTGAGTGTGATATTGTCGCGTACGCAGATATTTTTCTCCTGCCTTTTCGGTAATTACTTTAGCACATGCTCCAAGAGCCAATTCCGAAAGGTTAACGGAGTCGGTACGCATATATGTGATATATCCGTTTTCGTAAAGTTTCTGAGCCAGCATCATAGTCTGTCCAACGCTGTAGCCCAACTTTCTGGCAGCTTCCTGCTGAAGTGTAGAAGTAGTAAAAGGAGGTGCTGGACTGCGTTTCACCGGACGGGTATTGATATCTTCCACCACAAAATCCGCACTTGCACATTGTTCAAGTATGCGACGTGCCTCTTCCTCTGTTTCCGGGCGTACGGACAGTTCTGCCCTTATTTCAGCTCCATCAGCATCAGTCAGCACAGCAATCACCCTAAATGCCGGTTTTGGACTGAATGCATTGATTTCGCGTTCGCGTTCCACTATAAGTCTTACCGCAACACTCTGCACTCTTCCGGCCGAGAGCGACGGTTTAATCTTTTTCCACAATACCGGAGAAAGTTCAAAACCTACTATTCTGTCAAGTACACGACGTGCCTGCTGTGCATCCACCAGACTGAGGTCAATACCTCGTGGCGTCTCTATTGCATGCTTTATTGCATTTGGAGTTATTTCGTGAAATACTATTCTACGTGTGTTTTCATGCTTTAGTTTCAAGACTTCCTGCAGATGCCATGCTATGGCTTCTCCTTCACGGTCCTCATCACTTGCCAGCCATACAATGTCAGCACTGTCGGCTTCTGCCTTTAATTGTGCCACGAGCTTTTTCTTATCGGCAGGCACTTCGTATATAGGTGCGAACCCATGTTCGACGTCCACACTGAACGATTTCTTCTTCAAGTCGCGTATATGTCCGTAACTGGACATCACCTTATATCCGCTGCCCAGAAATTTTTCTATGGTACGGGCCTTAGCGGGAGACTCAACTATTACCAGATTATTCTGCATATTTTCAGGATGAAATTAATTATGGGAACAAATGTAGAAAAAAAATTGAGGGAATATTATATAATAAGGTATTAAAAGATGATTTTTCTTATTTTTTTACCGAATTAAATGCGATATCGTATATTTTCTTTAATAGTTTCCACGCAAAAACATATATCAATGTTATATCTTTTCTCCTGCTGTTTTATTACACCTTTACTATTACACAAAGATGATAAATTTAAATAACAATGAAACAAAACGTAATTGTGTAACAAAGTTTTTTTACTACTTTTGTATAATAGAAAATACATAACATTTATATGAGTAAAAGTATAGAAAGTAACAAACAGTTTATGGTAGGCAACGGACTCCTGGCTTTCGGAGTATTCTTCATCGTATGCCTGTTCCTTTATCTCGGTTTTCGTTCTCAAAAGAAAGTTGCCATTGAGCAAACATACAAAGACATCTACGAAGTATGCCTGACAAAATCATTTGCCGGTGATTCACTGAACATATTCATCAATGACAGCCTGATAATGGCACGCACAATGAGTAATGCCGACATCACATTCCAGGTAAACAGATTTGCAGATGAAAACGTACTTATGGTGGTAGATGCCAAAACAGACATCATGACTCCTTTCAACCTCAGCAAAGAGGGAGGTAAGGTCACTGTAGAGAAAAAGAATGGACAGATATTCTTTCTGTACGAGGGTAACGAACAATCCAAATAATTTATTGATATGAAAGACTTTTTGAAAATGACATTTGCCTCAATCATCGGAATGGTGATTGCCGGTTTCGTATTGCTCATAATTGGTATATCAGTTATAGGCGGAATGGTGGCTACTACTGAGGTGGCAACTGTAGTGAAGGAAAATTCAGTTTTCGTGCTTGACCTTAAGGGTAGCGTAGTGGAGAGATATGAAGATAACCCATTCGAACAGCTTTTGGGTGAAGAAATAACCACAAGAGGACTTGAAGACATCCTTGCATCAATAGAGAAAGCTAAAAACGATCCCAAAATTAAAGGTATGCTTATCAATGCCGAAGCTTTCGCCTGTTCCACAGCATCACTCCAGGACATCAGAACTGCAATAGCCAACTTTAAAGAATCAGGCAAATTTGTAGTTGCTTACTCGGGCGCCTATACTCAGGGAGCATACTATGTTTCTACTGTAGCCGACAAGGTTTTCCTTAATCCTTCAGGTAGTATTTCATGGCACGGTCTTTCTGCACAGACTATGTTCCTGAAAGACCTGCTTGCCAAGGTGGGAGTAAAAATGCAGATATTCAGAGTAGGTACATACAAATCGGCTGTAGAACCGTTCATCGCTACAGAAATGAGCCCTGCAAACAGAGAACAGACTCTTGCTTTCACTCAATCAATATGGAATGAGATTGTGAGCGAAGTATCAGAATCTAGAAACATCTCAGTAGAAAAGCTGAATGAAATGGCCGACAAATGTATGGATTTCCAGCCTGCTGAAGCATACGTTGAAAACGGACTGGCAGACCAGCTGATGTATAAGGATGAGGTATTGTCGTATCTGAAGAAACTGACAAATATCAGCGAAAAATCTACTCTGAACACTCTGACTCTGGACGACATGAAAAATCTTGCAGTACCTTCAACAGCAAAGAGCCGCGACGTGATAGCTGTATATTATGCTTTCGGAGAAATAGACAATGCTGCCGATCCATATAACGAAGGTATCGTATCTGAAAAAGTGACAAAACATCTGCGTGACTTGAGAAATGACGACAATGTCAAGGCCGTAGTTCTCAGAGTGAACTCACCGGGTGGTAGCGCATACGGTTCTGAACAGATCTGGCGAGAAGTATCACTGCTGAAAGAAAAGAAACCGGTAGTAGTTTCAATGGGTGACTATGCTGCTTCAGGCGGTTACTATATCTCTTGTGCTGCCGACTGGATTGTGGCTCAGCCAACTACCCTTACAGGTTCTATCGGTATCTTCGGAATGATTCCTGATGCATCGGAACTTATCACAAAAAAACTCGGAGTACATTTCGATGGCGTAAAAACCAACAAGCTTGCTGATATGGGCGACATGAGCCGTCCGTTCAATGCAGAAGAAGGTGCACTGATACAGGGTATGGTAAACAGCGGTTACGAACTATTCACCAAGAGATGTGCCGAAGGCAGAAATATGCCTATCGACAGTCTGAAAATGATTGCAGAAGGACGTGTATGGTCTGGTGAAATGGCTAAAGAACTGAAACTTGTTGATGAACTGGGAAATCTTGAATGTGCTATCAAGAAGGCTTCGGAACTTTGCGGTATAAGAGACTATAAGGTCGCCTCATATCCTAAAAAGGTGGATTTCATCACAAGCCTCATCAGCAACGCAAAACCTGAAAGATATATCAGCAGCAAGCTGGAAGATTCGTTCGGAGAATTCTACAACGGATTCATGATGATAAAGAACCTCGACAAAGCAGACCGCATACAGGCAAGAATGCCTTTCGATATATCTATAAACTAAAATGTATAATAGTTCCAACCACACGAAGATGAAACAAGACAAACCTCGCATATACATTCCGCTGCTTCCTTTCTCGGCATTATACGGCATGGCTGTATGGCTGAGAAACAAGCTGTTCGACTGGGATATCCTGAAATCAAGGAGTTTCCCGATACCGGTGATATGCGTGGGTAACATCACCGTGGGTGGAACCGGGAAAACGCCTCACACTGAATATCTGATAAAACTGCTGAAAGATGAATTCAGTGTGTGTGTGTTGAGTCGAGGATACAAACGTAAATCTAAAGGTTTCGTTCTGGCAGAGAAAAGTAAGAGCACTATAGAGGATATAGGCGACGAACCTTTCCAGATGTGGCAGAAATTTCCGGATATCAATGTAGCCGCCGACAGCGACAGATGTAACGGAATTGACAATCTTATCGCCAAGGCCGGCAACCGTGATAAGAAGCAGGTAATAGTGCTGGACGACGCATATCAGCACAGATATGTCAAGGCAGGAATGTACATACTGCTGATAGACTATAACAGACCTATCATCCACGACACTCTCCTACCCGCCGGACGACTAAGGGAACCGGCAAGCGGGAAAAGCAGGGCTGATATCATCATAGTAAGTAAATGTCCGGAGAACCTGAATTCAGAGGAGATGGACAGGCTGCGTTCTGAAATATCACCTACAGCAGAACAGGAAGTGTTCTTCACATATATGAAATACGGAAATCTGTACCGCATATTCCGTCAGGGAAATAACGACGAAATGAAGCCTGAGGATATATCACCGGACAGACATATACTGCTGCTCACCGGAATAGCATCACCAAAGGCTATAACAGAGAAGCTGAAGCAATATACCGGAAACATAGAATCAATGGTGTTTGCCGACCATCATAATTTCAGCCGGGAAGATATGGAAACCCTCAGAAGCAGATTCATGTCAATGCCCGAAGGCAGAAGAATGATAATAACAACCGAGAAAGATGCAGCAAGGCTTATCACCCATCCGCACCTGAGCGAAGAACTGAAACCATATATCTACGCTCTGCCTGTGGAAGTAAGCTTTCTAAACAACGAAACAATAAAGTTCAACCAAAAAATAACCGAGTATGTTAGAAAAAATTCAAGAAACAGCAGCATTCCTGAAAGCAAGGATGCAGACAAATCCTGAGACTGCCATCATATTGGGCACAGGACTGGGCAGCTTGGTACACGACATTACCGACAAGTATGAAATTCCTTATTCCGAGATACCGAATTTCCCTATATCGACAGTAGAAGGACACAGCGGCAAGCTCATCTTCGGGAAACTTGGAGGTAAGGACATCCTAGCAATGCAAGGACGTTTCCACTACTACGAAGGTTACTCGATGAAAGAAGTGACATTCCCTGTCAGAGTAATGAGAGAGCTCGGCATAAAGACACTTTTCGTATCGAACGCGGCAGGTGGAACTAATCCTGATTTCGAAATCGGTGACCTGATGGTTATTACAGACCATATAAACTTCTTCCCGGACAATCCGCTGAGAGGCAAAAACATAGACTACGGTCCTAGATTCCCGGACATGAGCGAAGCTTATTCACACGAACTTATTGAAAAGGCATTCGAAATTGCAGCCGAAAAAGGTATAAAACTTCAGAAAGGAGTTTACATCGGCACTCAGGGACCGACCTTCGAAACTCCTGCAGAATACAAGATGTTCAGAATATTGGGAGCTGATGCTGTAGGCATGTCAACAGTGCCGGAAGTGATTGTGGCAAACCATTGCGGAATCAGAGTATTCGGTGTTTCGGTAATCACTGACCTGGGTGTGGAAGGCAAGATAGTGGAAGTATCACATGAAGAAGTACAGAAAGCAGCCGATGCCGCACAGCCACGAATGACCAGCATAATGAAAGAACTTATAAACAGAGTATAAACAATTATATAATCATGCACGAAGGAAACAGAACAGAAATTTCCACTTTGGGAGAATTCGGACTGATAAAACATCTGACCGACAATATAAAGTTAGTAAACAACGAAACAAAATACGGTATCGGCGATGATGCTGCCGTATTGGAATATAACGACCGTCAGGTGCTCGTTACTACAGACCTGCTGATGGAAGGTGTACATTTCGATTTGGTATATACACCGTTGAAACATCTGGGATATAAGTCGGCAATGGTAAACTTCTCCGACATATACGCAATGAACGGAACACCGAAGCAAATAACAGTCTCACTTGCCGTATCAAAAAGATTCTGTATTGAAGATCTGGAAGATTTCTACGAAGGATTGAAACTGGCATGTCAGCTGCATAATGTTGACATAGTGGGTGGCGACACCACTTCATCTGTAACAGGACTTGCCATCTCTATCACATGTATAGGTGAAGCAAGAAAAGAAGACGTGGTCTATCGCAACGGCGCAAAGGAAACAGACCTTATCTGCGTAACAGGCGACCTTGGAGCTTCATATATGGGACTCCAGCTTATGGAACGCGAAAAGGCTGTATTCAACGGTAGCAAGGATGTACAACCAGACTTTGCAGGAAAAGAATATCTACTGGAAAGATTCCTTAAACCGGAAGCAAGAAAAGACATCATTGAGGAACTGGCAAAAGCCGGTATCAAACCTACTGCAATGATGGATATTTCAGACGGACTTTCATCTGAACTGATGCATATATGCAGCCAGAGCAAATGCGGATGTCGCGTTTATGAAGAACGTATTCCTATAGACTATCAGACAGCCGTTATGGCAGAAGAGTTCAACATGAACCTCAGCACTTGTGCCTTGAACGGAGGAGAAGACTATGAACTTCTTTTCACTGTTCCACTGACTATGCACGAAGCTGTTTCACAGATTAAGGATGTGAAAGTGATTGGTCACATCACAAAAGAAGAACTAGGCTGTGCGCTCGTGACAAGAGACGGCAACGAGCTTGAACTTAAAGCTCAGGGATGGAACCCTTTGAAATAAAAATACCATTATAATTTAGACTGATTTAAATGTCAGCGATACTTATAAAAGAGTGTTGCTGACATTTTTTTTTATTTTTTTTCGTAGGGGCATAGGGGTTTTCCAATAAACCTGCGTTATGTCAGTGAAAGAAACAAAGAAATAAACAAAAATTGAATACTAACTTACTAAACTATTTAAATTATGAAACTGAAATTTTTAGCATTGTCTTTATTAATGGTAGCTGGTGTAAACATGGTTAACGCACAGAACTCAACCAAAGATTACGTATCGGAAGACAGAAAACATGATATCCGCCTGTCTGTAAGCGACGGACTGACACAAGGAACTTCGGACATTTTAGGAATGGGTATCGCTGATGCTGTATTAGGCTCAAAACGTTCCGACAGTAAAACAAGCCTCACTTACGGATTTGGATACCGTTACAGCATCAACCGCTTCAGATTAGGTGCAGACCTCGGATTCGGAATGACAACAAGCAAGCTTGCATTGGCAGGAGAAAACTCTCCATCAATAAAGGAAAAGGATTTGAGATTCCTGGTTCTTCCTACTGCTGAATTCGTTTACTTCAAGCGCAGACTGGTAGAGCTTTACGGTTCGGCTGCAGCAGGTGTAAACTTGTCAAGACATTCAGAAACAGCATTGGCTAAAAACGCGACAGCAGGCAAATCAACATTAAATACAGACTTTGCATACCAGGTAAACCCTATAGCTCTGAGAGTAGGTAACGACCGTGTAGGAGGATTCGTTGAAGCAGGTCTTGGAACTAAAGGATTCGTAACTGCCGGTGTAAGCTTCAAATTCTAAACAACACAATATCTAAACAGCTTGACTAAGCTTTTCACAAAAACTTTACTACTCTTTCTAACTAGAATAAGGGTGTGCCATTCGGTACATCCTTATTTGATTTATAGCCTTCCTTAAATACACTGCCGGCACTATAATCCACAACTTCATAATATTTGAAATACTGTTTTACCGTCAAAAAATCACTTTTTATTAAATTTTTCTTCAAAAAGATTTGGTAGTATAAAAAAAATGCCTACCTTTGCAACCGCAAACGAGAAACAACGGTGCCATAGCTCAGTTGGTAGAGCAAAGGACTGAAAATCCTTGTGTCCCCGGTTCGATTCCTGGTGGCACCACTTTTACAAAACGAAAAATCATGAAAACCGCTGAAATACAGTTATTTCAGCGGTTTTTTCTTTATGTACTGCCCGTAAAAATATGCAATTTGGTGCAATAAAAAATTGCTGTTTCGGTGGCTTTTTTTGAGTCCCATGAAAAAACCACCGATATGTACCATACTTCACTTATTCTCAACGATTTGCGTGAATCATTTTCAGGGATGAAATTCTACATTTGCATACCCTACTGAATGACGGATGAAATACAACGTCTGCTAAAGGCTTTCTTATCCGATGATAATGATTGTACCTACAGGCGGATAATAGTAAGAGAAACAAAAATCGGTGGTTTTTTAGAGCCGGCAATAATAAAAGCCACCGAATTTAACATTTCTCTCCAACCATCCGCTCCATTCAGGATTGACGAAATAACCGAATGTGCAACTTCAAAAAGAAAATGATCATGAAACAAGGAACAATGAACATTCTATTTTTCGTTCTGAAAACAAAACTGCTGAAAAATGGCGAGGCTCCAATCCTAATGAGGATTACCATCAACGGGCAATATGAAGAAATAAGAATACAGAGAAGCGTTCCATTAAAGAACTGGAATCCGGCCAAGGGATGCAGCAAAGGAAAAGACAGGGCTTCCATCGAACTGAACAACTATATTTCCGCCCTCACTACACGCGCATACGAAAAGCACAAGGAACTGACCTTTGAATCGGCACTGATAACTCCAAAGACGATATTAAAGCGTGTGTTCGGAAAGGATGAGACTGTCCGGACGTTGCTTGGAACAGTCAAAGAAGAAATTTCTTCTATGGAGAAGGTTGTTGACATAGACTATTCTCCCGTCACCATCAACCGTTATAAGAATGTGCTCAGAAAACTTGAAACGTTTGTGCCACGTTTTTATGAGAAGGATGATATTACATTCCATGAACTTTCCCCTGATTTCATCAAGGCTTTTGATGTTTTCCTGAAGACAGAAGCCGGACTGTGCCGCAACACAATAGTCCGCTACATGAAATGCCTGAAGAAAATCACCAATATGGCAATAGCCAAAGAATGGATGCGGAAAGACCCGTTTTACGGATATAAGATGGAACAGGACGAGACTGATCCGGTATTCCTGACAAACAACGAGCTTCAGGCTATAATGAACAGGGAATTTGATATTCCGAGGCTGGAGCTTGTCAAGGACATCTTTTTGTTTGCGTGCTTCACCGGTCTGGCGTTCGCTGATGTATCCACATTAAGACCGGAACATCTGGAGCAGGACAATAACGGTGACTGGTGGATAAGAAAAGGACGTGTAAAGCTGGAGAGAAGAAGAAAGTCAAGTTCCATAGCAAATGTTCCGCTTCTTCCTGTTCCATTGGCAATACTGAAGAAATACGAATCACATCCGATATGTCTTAAACAAGGGACTTGCCTTCCTGTTGTCTGCAATCAGAAGGCAAACAGCTACCTGAAGGAGATTGCGGACTTCTGCGGCATCTAAAAGAATCTGACCACACATGCAGCCCGACATACGTTTGCTACGACCGTCACGCTGGCCAACAACGTTCCATTACAGGAGGTGTCTGCCATGCTCGGACATGCATCCACAAGAATGACACAACATTATGCAAGAGTCATGGACAGAAACCTGAAGGACAACATGAATATAGTAAGGAGCAAGATGGGGTTATAGAGATAAACTTACCCGGGTAAAATTAATTAGTGCATATTTAATTCTGTTCTACGGTTTAGTGTTTTTACATCATACTATTAAAGTTGTCAGGACATTATATTGGCATAATACTATGTCCTGACAATATTATAATATGGAGGTACTATGTTATTGCAATATTATGTTGTTAGGATATTATGTTGTTGTGTTATCATGTTATTGCAATATTATGTTGTTAGGGTATTATGTTGTTGTGTTATCATGTTATTGCAATATTATGTTGTCAGGGTATTATGTTGTTGTGTTATTATGTTATTGCAATGTTATGTTATTAGGGTATTATGTTGCTATGTTACTATGTTATTGCAATATTATGTTATTAGGGCATTATGTTGTTGTGTTATTATGTTATCAGAGTATTACACTATTGCAATATCACAACAGAGTTCATTCCATATACACGCTGATTATCAATATATTACAACTTTTATTAAGCAACGCATACAACTTTACTATAACAATCTACATACTATTATATGATACAGAATCTGTAAATCAGGATACTATAGTACAATACAGCATAAAACTTTCAATATTGAATATTTAAATTTCGGCAAATAACTAAATATCAGGCACTCCATTCACACGATATTCAACTCTGCATACAGGTTTGTCACAAACAAACTGATATTTACATTTTTCATCAGGTAAATATGACTCTATTTTATAGCTATAAATGGGCATGGAGCCACAATCCACTTTAAGTGGATTCTCTGTTCAAACGAACAGAGCAAGTTGTGTTTTCGTCCGACAGAAAGTATTCTGTCAGACAAAAACTAACTAACCCTACCTAACGGTCGGATAGTATTCCTCCATAGTCGGAGATATGAAAAATAGGAGATTAATATAAGCAAACTTCCAAGAAGATTATTTTATATCTTATAAATATTCATGTACTATATATGTCAAAACTTATACATAACAGACACCACATCCTCTATTTTACTCATCATTAAGAATCTTTTTAAACATTTTTTGACCACATGAAGGACATCCCATATCCCAAGGTCGCATTTTTACATGACAACATTTTGATAATTGGATATTCCTATCCTGTTTCTGTATCGGGTTATGAGTAACATTTGTAATTTCTACACGTCCACACCTTGAGCACTGTAATTTGATGTAATCTTCACATTCATATATTAAGTTACCATCAGAAGATTCCTCTATAAAATATCCACAGCGAGGACATATATAAACACTATAAAATAAAGTCATATATTTTTTCAACTAATTCATGCTTAATACCATTTTTAATTTTCATTATTATTACAAGAAGTTATAATGAAAATATAACAAAGTCATTTCACGATTTTTCCATTATCATTAATAATCACACCGTCTGGTTGACATAGATACAAATTCCTATCTATGGCTTCAATTGATGTATATATTGGTGGAGTAACAATTTTACCATTCCTATTCAACAAGCCATAATAATCAGGATTATTATAGTTGCCGTTTCTAACCATATATTGTTGACAGTTGGCTATTCCATAAACTTTATTGTCAAAAGATTCGTCACCAGATACTTCAGTATTATTACGAAGTTCGGTTGTTTCATATCGCATATTACTTACTTCGTCAATTACGAAATCCACAATGACTTTACCATTATAGTCATATCGTTTTGCAGTGTGATCTGCATGACGCACTTCTATGATATCGTCATATATGCAGATCCCGGAATTTTCAACTGGAAATATCTCTTTCAGTTCTGCATCATATAATCCAACACAGCCGTCTTTTTCTACTTGCCAGAAACCTTCATTATTGAACAGGTTATCATACTCTGTATTTAACACTATATTACCGGAACGGTCAATCAAACCCATTTTACCGTTAACCGGATTTTTAATCATGCAGTAACCATTCTTGAAAGCATATTTAGGATTATCAAAATAAACCTGGAAATCCTTATCAATAACAATTTCGCCAGAATGATCAATGAACAACAATTCGCCGTCTTTCTCCACAGCGGCCAATCCTTCAGAAAACACCCATGCACGTGTATAAATCTCAGGAATAGCAATCTCTCCGGTAAAGCGGTTAATATATCCGCGTTTACCATTTCTTGCAAATACAGCCAGTGAGTCCTTGTCACCCGAAACAACAACCCAATCTATATCCTCATGTAATACTTCTCCTTTATTCTTGTCATACACTCTGCATTTATCTGAATAATACATCTGCTGCGACACGATGTAATTGCTTATGTATTTTTCCTCCCAAACATAATCATCCGTATGAGGTCTTATCCATTTTCTATAAACAATATCCGTTGCAAAAGCATACAACATACAAACGGTAAACAGTGCTAACAGAATTGCCGCACACAAAGCAAAAACACGTTTTACCACTATCCCGAATTTACTTTCATCCTTATATCCGAATAATCCTAATATCCACAAAACGGCCTGCCATAAGCCGCCGAACAATGTAACAAAATACTCCTTAAATGTTATTTTTCTCATAATTTTCATCTATTAATTGACATGAATATCATTTCTCTAAAACAGTAAGACGTTCCATTTCTTTACTGTTGCATTTCATCCTTCCTTCGCTTTCAAGCATACGGTAGGCTGCGGATAGGTTTCGCGCTCCTCTTGGAGTCAGCATTCCATGCTTATCGGCTATCTTATAATACTTGACAGCTTGTTGAAAATGTCCCTCACATGAATCCTTCATACATAAGTCTCCCAATACAATATTTATTACCGGTAATCTGTCTGCATATTCATATAAGCAATATTCATATTTATCATTATATCCAAGATGCTTATACAAGGCCAGTTGTATGAGGCAGACCATATCACTTCCTTTGTTCACAGCTTCCTTTAGCAGTTCCTCAGAGGCAGTAGGGTCATTCTTACATTCAAGTGCGTAGATAGCATCGTAAATCAAGGCATCAGCAGGCGATACACTTCTCAATTTTTTTACTGATTCCTGCAGCGCATTTTCAATTCTAGGATTATCCAAGACATCTATCAGTAAACGTATAGGATGATTTTCATCCAAGACTTCAATAAATTCTGCTATATCTTTACCTTTTTTCCTGCAAGACAGCATATACATAGTCATCATATTCAGATTGCTCTGCCTTACGCCGTCACCTTCACGATAGCACATAGCCAGAGCCTCATAAGCTTCAGCTTTTCCTTGCCTTGCCTGTTGAATAATCTCTGCTATTCTACTGGCTGAAGCGTTTGTGTCTTGAGATTTCACATGATTATCAATATCCAGATGTTCCTGACACGATGTAGCACCAAGCAAAGCAAATGCGCAAAATAACAAAACAAATATCTTATACATAAATATCCGATTTTAAAACCTATTACTTATTGTTTTCATCATCGAAGAAGTGTTCATTTTCTGCTACAGAATCAAAACACTGTTCAGACAAACGGGTAAAAAAATTCATTCTGCTTTTATTTAAGCGTTTGGTCATATCTTGAGTTCCAGCTGATGTAGTATGGAAAGTCATAGTATTTGTGATTGAAATAGTAGAAGCAACTTTCTCAACATCATGATTTGCTCCGATATAGGCAAATACCCATCCTTTATCTTTCAGTTCATCAACCAATGCCTTTATTGCACTTCCGTTATATTCTTTCGATGCGTTCTCATACCCGTCAGTAACAATGGTCACCAACACACGGTCTTCATCGGTAACTTTACGGCGGAGCTCATTCAGAGATATACCCATTGCATCATAAAGAGCAGTTGAGCAATTCGGACAATAAATATCCGATGTCAGTTCCTTAACTTTAAGGGAAGGAACGCAATCATAAACCTTCTTTACATCATCATTGAATGTAACGAGTGATATGAAATGTTCCTGATCTTCATTCTTCTTCTCTGCAGCACAAATGGTCTGTACGGTTTCATTCACACTGTCGATGGCTTCTTTCTTAATACTATGCATTGAACCACTCTCATCGAGAATAATTAGATTGAATACTTTTGTTTTCATGTTTTATACATTTATTGGTTATAAAAATATTATTAGTTATCAATCTCCGTTTCTGCTATAAACGTAATTTTCTGCTATACCTAAAGCCTTCTCATCCAGTTTTGACTGCTTGATCATTCCCCATATTTGTGCGATAACTACAGGCGAAAACACGCATATCGTGATGAGTGTTGGTATGAGTTGTTGTTTTACAATACTGACTCCTGCTTTAAAATCAATATAGCCTTCTCTTGTAGCTTTCATAGTAACTTTCAAAGCAGAACGCAATCCAAATGCGGCTTTAAACATACCTCCTTTGGTAATGTATATTTCATTACCTGAAGAAGGCTCTACTATACGAACTTCAAATCCTTCAATTGTAAATGATTTACGTATTTCTTCTGCGATATATGGAATCTTATCAGGATTACCATATATGATTTTCTTACTTGTAAATGCTCCCATAACTGAGTGTCTTATAATTTATATAAATCATAGAGTGACAAGGTATAGTTAAACTATCACGAATACATGTATTTTTTCTGAGTATCCTTATCATTTTTGTAATTCATTTATATAGAGTACGGGAAGCCATCCTTTTCTATCATGTAATTCTTTATATAATAAAAAATCTCCATGACTGGATAGCCAAGGAGATTTGATTCCATAGTTCATAGTTTCGTTTGCCATTATTTGAACTTCTATTTTCAATCTTTCAACATTTAAAGTTCCGGTTTACATCAAACAAATGTTTCTTTCGTCTGTTAAACTCCGACTCATAGTCAGTAGGCAAGCCTAACAGTTCCAGTTCATCAGAAGAGATCGCTCTCATGACACTGTTTAGTCTTGTAGCTATGTCTTCACATCTGAAAAATTTTTTCTCTATATTTCTATGTCCCTTCATTTCCGGTACGTCCTCAAAAGGAACCAAGGGATGCAGTACATAATAAAGCGCGATGGCAATGTCAGTACGATGCCTTCCCATGGCGCAGGATATATAGAAATTACCTCTGTCCATCAGGCCAAACAATGTGGACAGTGAGGCTATTATCTGATGTACATCCGTATTTTTGCTGTCAATAGGTATACTGTAATATTCCAATCCTGCATCAGCTACACTACTGTCGTAACGGTCAGTATGATCAGCAGTACGAAGATCTATTATTACCTTAACGCCGGATTCACGCAACTTTGCCAACAGCCAGTTGCTTTCTCGCGCAGATAAAGTACGTCCCCTGACTCCCCGGTCATAAACAGGAGCTAGATCAACAATAGGATATTGCCTTAATGTCTCATACAGAACATTCGATTGCATAATAAACGGAATCTTCTGTCTTATGATTACAGTCTCCGGTTTAACCTTATTTCTGCTGTTTTTCCCGATATGCCATCCGTCACACCAGATACATTTATATACAGAGAAGTGAACACCATATTTTTTACTCATTACATCAGCAGCTTTCTTTGCATCTGATTTTGAAAGATACATTATTTTCGGTCGGCCTGTACTTCTTGAAATATGACTATATCTGCTGAAAATGCCAAATGCATCGTACGTAATAAAGATATTACGCCATGATTTGGGACGTAACAGTTGATTGCAGACAGCGTATATCAGATTCCTTATTTTCATTTAAATAGATTTTATAGATAGTAGAAGTTACGATAATTAAAATCAGTAAGCTGTGAGTGAACATCATCCAAAGCCAATATTCTTGAAGAAATATCTTGCAACGGAACATTCTCATCTAGTAATGAACGCAGGCGCTTAGCCAACTTCACGTTTTCCTTGTCCAACTCTTCTTGTGAGGTATTAATGCCATACAACGAAGCTTCACTCATTTCTGTAACAATCATACCGGTAAACAGGCCATGCAGTCTTTCCTTCTCTGCAAACAAGTTGGCATTGCACCATATCCCCACAATGTTACAACCATGTTTACGCAGATAATAAGCATGAGGATGGTATACGATAAGCCGATCGAAAACATCAAATCTGTCGTCATTACGTGAGAAAAGTCCCAAATCTGATCCATGTCCCAACAACAGTATATGCTCATGACATGGAACATGATTTAAAATATGACTAATTTCATTTTTACTGTAACTTTGGTCGATAAGAGTATGTTCAATCCCTTCATAAAGAATAGAAAGCATGCTTGTGGTTTTATCTTTCGGATGGATGACTACCATAATTATTTCTTCGGTTACAAAGATATTTATACTTGTTATTCAGTTCATTGGTGTCCCGTTGAATCAGGACACTTCTATTATGAATAGGGGGCACCTTTCAGTTCATAATTGTCAAGTTGAAATCTATTTGTTCTATGCAGTCAGGACATATAATCATATATCCACCGCGTCCACACAACTCACTCCACGTCCAACCGGGTGACATAAAATATAATTTTATCAACTGTCCACCGCAGTGAGGACAGTTTTGGTCATTCACCGTGGCAACTTTTTCAGGATACTTATACATACTGGCTAATACGTCCTCCCATGGATACAATATCATTTTGTTGAGTCTTGCGTACTGATAACCTTCCTGATTTGTCTTCTTAACAATATTCTCTATTGAATCTGACAGGTTGAGTTTCTTTTTTATCTCCTCAATCAGATTCATTACCGTTTGTACGTGATTGTCTGATTTATTCATAGAAATTATTTTTATAAGTCAAACTATGATATTATTCTATGAAAGCCAAAATGGCAGTATAGTTATCGTCGCCATTCTTTTCGCAAAGTAAATCAAAAGTACCCAGTATATCTTCAGGTGATTTATTGTCCATCATCCGCTCCTGAAGAATATATGAAACAATACTTTTATATACTCCGTCTGAACAAAGCAATATGCGGTCTCCAGTTTCCAAATGCAACTGTATTATATCAGGAACAAGATTCCTAGAATTGTAAGAGAAAAAACATCGGGAAAGAGTTTCCCAACCGAGAATACGGTTCACGTGGTCTTCGGTCTGATACAACAGGCCGCCATCTTTACGTAAAATATAACATCTGCTATCTCCTATATGTGCTATTGTTACAACATTGCCTTCTATGCTTGCCATCACCATTGTTGTGCCCATATCTGCATGTTTCAAACTATCGGCACACCTGTTCAATTCGTTGTAGGCAAAGTGGCAGGCATTATTCACTTTTTCTTCCGTATCTTTTTCTTTATCATTCTCCATCCAATAGTCAGTAATAGCTTTTATTACCGTTTCGCTGGCCACTTCTCCAAAATCATGACCGCCTAATCCATCACATACAATGCCCAACCAACGTGAATTATTATCTGCCTGAATGACACTGAAAGCATCCTCGTTATTAGAACGTTTTCCTGTCTTGCTTAATGTTGCATAATATATATTCATATTTCTGTTGTTTTTTGTTTAACATATCCATTATCAATTCTCACAGGTAGTAGAAAATTCTCTTTTATCCAAATCCTCTTTTTTATATAAATACAAGATAACGGAACGCCAGTCTGGATAATTTTCACTACCAAACATGACCCATTCACCTTCAAACTCTGATGCTCCATTATTTCCTGAACTATCTATCAGATAATCACCTATACACATATCTTTTCTACTTGTTATTATGATATGTTCTTTAAACGTATTGCCAAGAGTGTGTATAACCCACTTTACTTTATTTACCAAAACAGAAGGATTATTCCATGAAGTAGTAATCAGAATATACAAATCAAAATACTCTTGAAGTTCAGATATGGCATCAATTGCTCCTGGTATATTATCAGTTCTTCCTCCATACATACTAAGTGTATCATTGCCTTGATTTTCTTTTATCGAATGAAAATCTATCAGTACATTGTCCATATTGATGAAAACACGTTTTCTACGTTTCGGCAAATTCTTGTCACGTTTATCATAGGCCTCTCTGATATCTGTCAATATGCTACAGAACTCTTGTGAGGTCAGAATTGTCTTGTAAGAATTCACTTCTCCTATAGAATGAATCAGGGTCATTCCACGTGTCTGCATAAGTGCGTCACGAAATCTCTGACTTTGATCAAACATAGCCTGATAAGCACGTCTTACCAATTGTTGGAATTCTTCACCTTGCCTGTCAATAGCGTATCCTTTCCACCATACTATTTGATCTGTTTGCCATGACGTGACACTGCGTTTTCTAGCATTGCCTCCTTTCATGCTACAAATCTGCCTCTGTTTATCTTTATCTTTATATTTCAACGATTGCAGGAAGCCCTCCATACTGCCGCATACCATTCCTTCAAAGCGGAATCCATTGCTACACAGATTACTTAAAACATTGGACGGATATAAGCCGTCAGACCGAATATCTATAGTATTAGTAACAGGATCAAAATAATCCTTCGACCTGTTACATTCATTGTCGGGTATATTATTATCTTTCATAGCTAATTTGAAAATTATTTATCTTAAAAACACAGATTCTCCCATATTGATATTTTTTTCATTAAGGTCAAATAACTCCAATTTATCACATGCTACAAAAGCATAATCTCCTATACTATTTAAAGACTGTGTCATAAACACATTTTCCAATGCAATACAACCGCTAAAAGCCTTTGTCCCTATTTCTCTGGTATTTCTTGATAAACTGATTCTTTCAAGATCAATGCAACCAGCAAACGCATAATCTTCAATTCTGATTACACTTTCTGGCAGTTTTACTTCTTTCAATTTCCTGTCTATACACTTGATTACAACTGTCCCATCGAAATTATACATAATCCCGTTGTCGGCAGATGTATATTTTCTTCCAATAAGTTCAGCGGTTTTATCCGATATAAAATTACTGGAATCAATATATCTGAGATTAATACCAGACATTTTTATCTTTTTCAGTTTCTTACATCCATAGAAAGCATATCTGCCTATATATTCTATAGTATCAGGTAAAACAATCTCTTCAATATTTCTACACCAGTAAAAAGCAAAATCAGATATATATTTCACACGGTCCGGAATTCTTACAACTCCGTCAACTCCTTTTGAACACATAATTATTTTTTGCCTGTCACCGGAATATAATATAGAATCTTCAAATGTATAATCCACTTCATCCATCATACTGACTTTCATCTACAATATATGAATACAAATCACAAACATATATCTATAATCTTTGTGATTCAAAAAAACATTCACACTGGATTATTTTCTTGATATTATTTACTCAATATTCACACCATGAGCTTCATCTACTCCATCAATACTGTCTATAAGGGCAACAATATTATCCAATTCCTCTCTTGAATGCACTTTAAAATCAACGTAACACTCTACTATCCTATCTACAGTTTCAGTGTGCAGACAGTCTATAGACAGCTTAAGTTTATCCGTAATACATTCCACCACATCACTCAGTATATGATATCTGTCAACACCTCTAATCTGGACTCTGACAGGATATAAGAACCTGTTATCCGGTTCAAAATTTACAGCAACAATAGAATCTCCCTGTCTTGACGCCATTCTTATAGCAGTGAAACAATTTCTGGTGTGGAGCGTAATTCTACCATTTTCATCTCTAAATCCTATAACTTCATCACCTGGTAATGGATGACAACAATTGCATCTGATATATTCCAATATTGGCTGATTACGGAAGAACTGACGTAGATATCTTTTTGCCTTATATGTCTTGACACAGTCAAGCCAACTCTTATCAGGAACAGAATAATCGCTTGTCCCAATCTCCACACAATCACCCCTATGTAACTCAACTTTTACTGACGATAATTTCCCGTTAATCCTGGCATATACAGCATGTTCACCGATTTTGCTATGAATTTCGTAGGCAAAATCTATAGCAGTTGCACCTTTAGGAAGAATTATTCCTTTACCTTCCGGAGTAAAAACCATTATATCATCATTATAAAATGAAGATGTTACACCATCCATATAGTCCATCTCGCTGCTGTATGCCACATCTTCAAGGACTGATTTAAACTTATCCAGCCATGCCTTCAAGTTCGATTCTGTACGTTCTGCAGCACATCCTAACCTTGAATTGCGAACCATTCTCTCAGACGATATGTGAATCTCCTCCCAATTACCGTTATCACACAAAAGTTTCAGATGAAAGCTCTGATATCCGTTTTCTTTAGGTGCGTTAATATAATTTGAAACACTTCCGGGCTTTTCCTTAATATAATCTGTCAGAACCGAATATATTTTCAGACTTATATATTTCTCTTCTTTAATATCCGATGCTTCATATACAATACGCACATAATGTTTACCGTCAATATGCTGGAAATCGCATTCCATGCTGTTCATCTTTCGCCATATACTATAAGGCATACGATATCTTATCTCAGTTCTGGCCTTAATATTGTTTTCCTTCAATAGACTCTCTATTTTACTTATGAAAGAATCAATACGACTCTGGTATTGTATCTTTTCCTTTTCCATAAGATTTTCAAGAAAATTATATTCTCTCGGACATCTGAATCTGAAGGAAAGATTCTCAAGTTCAGTTTTCACATGATACATTCCAAGTCGGTTTGCCAAAGGCGCATAGAAGTAATCCGTTTCACCTGCTATCTTCATCTGTTTATCAGGTCTCATACTGTCCAATGTACGCATATTGTGAAGGCGGTCGGCAAGTTTTATCAGGATAGCCCTGACATCAAACTGCACAGAAGCTAAAATCTGCCTATAATTATCTATCTGCTTAGACTGATTATATTCGGCTTTCTTCTGCTTCGTTACAACGCCTACAAGAAATGCGACGTCTTCACCAAAACGTTCCTTAATATCATCCAGCGTGTAAGGTGTATCTTCAACCACGTCATGCAGAAAAGCTGCCATTATAGGATTGGCGCCCAACTCAAATTCCTCAGCAACAATACGAGCTACTGCAATAGGATGAATTATGTAAGGTTCGCCAGTCTTACGTTTCTGATTTTTATGAGCTTCTTTTGCAAGCTCGTAAGCCGAGCGGATGCGAATCATATCTTCATCTGTCATCCGGTGTTCAATAGAATGAAACAGCCTGTTTACACTTTCATTTATTTTGGTCAAGTATTCATTTTCCATAATGCATCGTAATAAAAATCCTCCTTTATAAGATATGGAGTAACTATTACGGTTCCATCTATCATAAAGGAGGATAAAAAATATAATATCTCCAGAAATTAATCATCCATAGCGTTAAGATTTACTCTCATTGTCTGTTTTACATTTTCTACATAAAAAGGATTACGTAACATTTCTATGCATTCAGATGTCGTTCCGGCAAAATTAAAGCATGACATCTTATATCCGCCTTTTAGTGTTCCGGAGACTTCAAGATATCTCTTGTCACCATTTCCTCCCTCTATGAAGCTACAGATATTCAATTGCCAATATGTTATATCAAGTATTCCGGATTTGTCCTTAAATTCTACTGTGATTTTAGGAAATAATCCAGTCTCGGGAACGTTTCTTTCCGCGTCCAAAGCTAAAAGCCTTGCTGCATCACTTATATCTTCGGTCATCTCTTCGATGTATGGCTCGTATCTTTCACTATACATAATACTATATATTTTGTAACTTAAACGATACTAATATTCCCTCTTCCTCTGCCTTAAATGTAATATCGCTACAATGGTTTATCATCTGAGTAAAGTTGTGAATATCCATTCTTTCAGCTACCCTGTCAAGATGCAATATAATGATATTACTATCATCGCCCCAAGAGAGTAATTGAGAGTTATCAATAATGTCTCCTAATATTCTCCTAACTCCTGCGAATATCATATTCATACCTAAAGACATATCATATCTCAACTTAATATCCATTCCTGCAATTTCTTCTACTGTAATATCGGCTTTAACATTTTTCTTTATTTTTCCTAATAGAGGAGCTTTGATAGTCAAGGTGTGGTTGATGATCACGGTTCGATCATCTTTAAATGATAAAACTATATTTTTACCGGTCTTCGAAAAGACAATATCCTGAATTTCAAGATAAGAAATAAATACCTTCATAATATTCTACTATTAACTTTTTAATATACCAATCATTGGTTTATTATCTCATATTCACACCCGAACCATTCATCCAAAGTCTGATTGACCTTCATTTCAATATCAGGTGTGATATTGCTTTTTATTTTATTATATACAAATAGCATTGCGGCTCCTTCATCAAGTATACCCAATAACTTATATACAGCACTTGGTAACAAACTTACTGGAGAAATTGTATATATAATAGCAGCATAAATCAAGACTCTATCCAATGTTGTAGTCTTATTATCCGACAATACAAAATAAAACTGTAATAAAGGCTTAGCCGCAGTTCGTCCTACCCTTTTCGCATAAGGTTTCAATTTCTCGTACAAATCATTTCCTTTCTTTTTCCAATCTACATCCTTTACTTTTTCCAATAAAGAATAAATATTTTTACCCATGATTAAATAGGCCAAAATCGTAATGCAAATTATTGTTGTCATAAAAAACTAAAAACTAATTGTAATATAAATGAGTATAAATTATAAAGGAATATATCACCAATTGATAATATTTTCATACGAATACTTTTGATTATAATCTCGGGTCGCGGCAGATTGAAGAATGTGGTTATATCAGTCACAAAAGATGCTATGTCTTCGTCTGTAACCTTCTCCTTGTCGAGGAAGATTGCATTGAAGATATTCGCCTCATGCCTGCACGTGAATTTCATCCACTTGTTCATTGCTTCGTAATCTACCATGACTTTCTTCTTTCATTATAATTAATGTAATTTACTATGTTGCATCAATAAATAATATGGTTCTACAGGTGAAAAACATACTTCATTTCTCTTTCATATCCTTCATCTATTATTGAAAATGAGTTATTTAGCTATATTAATGATTGATTTATGGGGATGAAATGACTAAGCTAGGAAGTTTATGAGAATTCTCTCTTAAACGGTATGTAGTTTCCTTCAGGATTATGCCTCCTGTTCGCATTATGATCATCTAAAATGGCAAAACATATAAGGCGGTATTTGTTTTTGAATTCCGGTTCTTCAAACACCTCGTGAAACAGTTGGGCTATATGCGATGGAGGATTACAGAAAGCTCCACATCCTAAAGCACCTAACACTAACGCATCATGACCATGAATAAGTCCTATGCGGAGTATTGTTCTCATCTTATTCTTGGTACCTTCTATCATGTCATCAGCCAGATGTGTAGCGTCTTTCATGTTCGGGCGGTTGATTGCTGGAACAGAGATGAAGGACATGCGGAAAGAATCTTGTCCCAATAAAGGATAGCCCAAGCTTTCTTCACCACGGAAGACAATGGCATCTGGAGTGTATATGCCTCCGAAATTCCTTTCTAACGGATATTGTTCCTTACGTGCATTTAGTCCATATTGATTTGCATATCCTGCAAACTGATACATTGACAGAAATAGATTAGTGCGTCTAAATAAGTTTTCCTCTTGTGCACCTGCTCCTCCTAAGACGCCGCCACCTGGGATTTGTCTGCTTGCCATATTTAATACAGCAACATTATAACCTTTATCCCGCAGTTTTTTTGCCGTGGTAAGACAGTCGGAATTCTCTACAGAATAATTAGTACTGATATCCAAGGATGGATAATCGGATACATCGAATGCGCTATCATAGAAACATGTGTCATTAATTATATGTATGGTGTCAGCATTAGAAAATGTATGGTTTATCCCATTCAGTACATACTGTCCTTTCCTTACTATAGCTACAGTATTCTTGAAGACATCCGCACGCATATTTCTTATCTCCTGCATGGCCAGTCCGTCACCGTTTCTTGCATATTCAGAAAGATAATTGAAGCTGTCTTTCCATTGATTTGCATCCCATTCTTTATCTTCCGACGGGGATAATGTGTATTCCTTCATATTAACACCTTCAAAAATAGATAAGTCATAAAGAGATTTAATGTAATATGGAGTTCTTGACTGGCATCCCATACGAATCATATCATATACAATACCTCCCTTTATATCATGTATAGAACATACTCTTTCCAAATTTTCAACATACATATCATCACAGATAAACAGTCCTTTCCAGGTAGCATAATTCTGACCTTGTGCATGGAACCAGTTTCCTATACGCATGTCTCTTTCTATTTGTCGAAATCTGATATTTGTAGGTCGCAATTTGTTATCAGGAATATGTTCGTAAAAGATATCTCCTTTATTAAATATTGCGGAACATTGTTTTATTCTTTGTAATACTAAGTCCGGCATCTTGTCTGATGCTATCTTACCCATAAACATACGTGGATTATAATAAAACTCGTAAAAATCATCTGTCTTCAATGTCCAAAAGCAATCACTAACAAACAAGGTGTAATTGCTTAATTTACTAAGACGTTCAACCCAATTAAAAGATACATTGCTTGATGTTATAAAATCTTTCATCTTGTTTTTGTTAATTTATTTATATTTAAGTAACTATTCAAAATTAATTTTATGCATATGAGTAATTCACAAATAAGTTGGTTCCTACAGATGCAAGAGCTCTGTTTGTACAATAGAAAAGAGAGTCCTTAGTATTGTAATCAGCAGGTCTTATCCATTTGCCTTTCAATATGCGCCACAGAGTTTCGGCTGGATTAAGTTCCGGAGAGTATTGTGGAAGATAGAAAAGGAAATATGCTTCATGATTTACATTCTGCAATAACATGATACAATATTAACATTTTATACTGAATATAAAAATATTTTAGATCACTTACCTAATATTTATTTGATATCACGATCAACCAATAATCTTTTCCAGTTCTTATCATCAAGATAAACTCTTTTAGCTTCTACTGCCCCCAATAAAAATTCTCTTTCTTTTTGTGCTTCAGAAAGTTCTTCACCTAATTGTTTCTTTTCATCTTCTAATTCAATAAGCTTACTTACATATTTGATGTCATTTGGAAATTCATCGCTTATTTCCAACATGGTAATAATACTGGAAGCTTTATCTTTCAATTTCTCTTTCATATTGCGACCACTTTGTTCTCCAAGGCAGAACATCAAGCCATACCATCTACCATGATATCTATATGATGATATTTCTGAATTATTTTCTAATATTTTTTTTAAAGCCTCGATAAATATAAATGGTAAATAAATATTATCCAATTCTATAGCGCTCTCGAACATTTCCGCAACTGTTGATGCATTCATACCCGCTTTACCACAACCAATTGGCAAAACATAAAATATCTGTTCAGGATGAGTACTTGCATATTCAATAAAACGAGATATTGCATCTGCCATTTTTTCAATTCTATAACGATGTACCGGTATCGCATAACTCTGTCCACTAAGGCCTTCTCCCATTCCTTGTTTTGCACCGAATTTCTCAACTGCAATCTTGGCTGCACCACCATCATGATTGCCATCTGGCTTTGAACCGAATACAAAGACTTCATTTTCGTTTAACTCTGTAATAGCTTCAGCTGTGCATCTGTTATTGAGCATCTGCTCTAATTTTGTGATTTTATCTAATGTTTTCATATAATTATGATTTTAGTAAATTATTTACAATAAAAAGTGCATAAAAAATTATATAATTATTATCTGCTGAAACTAAAAATACACCAATTGCAACTTGTGATATGGCTTAGCAACAGCCCATTTTTATTTGTACACAGACTCCTTTCCATCAAAAATATCATCAGCAATATGTAAAATTACGTCATGCATTTCCAAACTCTCTTTGTAAAAATCAGGTAAAGCTTCATATCCTATCGCTGCACCAAGGATGTTTCCAGTAACAGCACCTGTAGAATCACTGTCACCACTATGGTTTACAGCTGCTATCATAGCCTTTTCAAAATTATCAAAATGTGCAAGCGAACAATAGACGGCAATGGCTACCGTTTCTTCGGCCACCCATCCGTGCCCTAAATAGTTTTCAATGTTTTTTACATCATTATCATCTGTTTCATTTGCGAGATACATGGCTCTGTCCACCAGCAAAATGAATTCTCCAAGTACATCATTATACATAGGAAAGTTATCCGAAATATATGATAATCCTTCTTTGAGATATGACTTATAACTCTCTCTTGTAGGATGTTCATCCTGAGCCAGACGATAAATTAGGTATGCCACAAATGCAGATGGAATATACCCTAAGGGATGTTGATGAGTCAATTCGGATGCTCCCGCTGCCAACTTACACACTTTGCTTATATTCATACGATTATCAACAGCTCCATAAAGAGGAATAGAAGCAATTCGCATTACTCCACCACATCCTTTACTATCATTACAAGGTTTATATCCATTCATGAGATCCATAAGAGAGTTGATACATGTATTGCCAGGTGCTCTGCAAGAATTCATTTCCGGAAGTTTACTAATCCAGCATTGCTCTAAACCTTTTTTCTTTTTCCTAATCTGCGTCAACAGCCATTCGGTATAAGCCTCACAAATTGCAGAAATGAAAGCTGTGCCATCCTTTTCTGCATTAAGAATACCACATGCTGTATATAAGGTCATTTGCGTATCGTCAGAAACAAGTGCCAAACCATTGTCGATAGAGTTTTCAAACTGCATATCATAGCGTGTGATACCAGTTGCTCCATATTTATTCTTTATATTACTCCAAGACAAAAATTCCACGGGATACCCTAATGCATCTCCTATGGCACCTCCTATCATTGAGCCTCGTATCCGGTCATTTAAATTGTATTTCATCATATCTTTCAAATTTTATTTATATAGAGATGCAAGTTTAATATATTCCATCAGTATTGATGATAGTTTTTTCTTGACTAGATTATTTTATGTTGGATTATAAGATAAATACACTGCCATAGGTAATCATTCTATTTTTTCACCACGACGATTTTATCGGCTGTTTTTCTGCCGTAAAATAAAAATGTCCGCAAGAAAATATTTTAGTTTTAACATTCCGGTTTATAAAAACATTATTTATTTTCTCCCTGAACCTTTACACCATGGACAACGCCTAGTATTACCACAAGCCTTACAATATTTTATACCACCATAATCTACACCTCCTGAGATCCTGCATACAGGACATGTTTGCCTTCCATCACATGCAGGGCAAAGACCTTGTTTACTATTAGATTTGTTACTATTTGACCTTGAGCCACCAGACATTCTGTCTTGATCTTTAGGTTTAGCATAACTTACACCATACCCACAACAAAAAGAACAAAAAGATCCCGTGAATTGATTTATTCCACTACCATTACAATATACACACTCATACAAAGGTGCGTTAGTATTATTTTGTGGATTAGAAGAGACACCTGTTCCTTGACATACAGAACACTGAGATACAAATGGAAAAGTGTTAATTCTAAATTTTCCTGTACCAAAACAGATTACACAATAATAATCTTTTTCATTACTTTCGCAATTACATCCATTGGCATTTGTAGAAATCAATAAAAAAACTAAAATTGTTATCATTGATAACATTCTTGATAATTTTCTCATAAGCATTTTAAAAAAAACAATATAAAAGTGCAAGAACTTAATAAATATCATGCTATAAAGTTATTTCAAAGTTTCCCATATATTCCCTTTATCCTTAATCTTCACAAATAACAAAATAAAGAATACTACATACATAACCATCAGAATATAAAATCCTTCATAAGTAGGATTCCACCGAATATACTGATCATTCTCCGCATCATAATACCGGCCTCCCATATCCGAATAAATATATGACAATACCCCTTCCAGTAAAATTGGTATAATCTGATAAAAATAATATTTCTTTTTCTTTGAGAAAAAAGCCAGAGCCAGCAAGACAACGTTTACCCCAATCAGTATTGCAGATAAAAGGTCATTGGTCTTAGCCGCTTTCAAATAATATTCACCATCATTTAAAGCGCTCAAGAAGAACACATAAATTGACACATAAATCAAATGAATAACAATCTTATAGAATTGCAACATAAATAAATATATTAATTGTTTAACTTAAGTAAGTGATCTAAAATATTTTATATTCAGCACAAAATATTGATGGAATCAATATAAAGGTTTTACAACACAAGAATCCATCAATGCAGACAAACTTGTGGATTTTCTTGACATTTTCTCTTTTGAGGTAAAGAAGAAAACGGTGGTTGTCCTTGACAATGCTTCTGTACACAGGAACAGAAAGATAAAAGAACTCAGAAAAATATGGGAGGATAGAGGATTATTTCTTTTTTATCTTCCACCATACTCTCCAGAACTTAATCTTGCTGAAATCCTGTGGCGCATATTGAAAGGCAAATGGATAAGACCTGCTGATTACAATACTAAGGACTCGCTTTTCTATTGTACAAACAGGGCACTGGCATCTGTAGGTACGAACTTATTTGTGAATTACTCATATGCATAAAATTAATTTTGAACAGTTTCTTAATCATATTATTTTTTTATGATACATGATAAGTTGATTTTATATCTCTAATGTACCAATTGATTAACTTCTGTATGCTTTTCCCCATACCTTTGCTTCCTTCCACTAAAACACCTGGTAATGCTATAACGGAATTTTTGAAAGCTTCACGTTTAATCTCCTTTCGACGAGGTCTGTCAAAGAAAAGATTTTGTCCTTCTACAAGGTATGCTTTGGTGACAAATCCTATTCTAAGCGTTAGAAGTGCATTTGAAATTCCATTGAGGATTGGTCCTACAACTGGGCCTGGTATCTTTATATTACTTAAGATATTTGAAAAGGAAAAAGAATCAGAATCTCCTTCAACTTCAATATCTGTATCAAACTCATTATTATCACCGGATAAATCAATATCATTTAAGAACTCAAACGGTTTTACGCCGCCTACCTCTGTGAGAGCTTCAGAAACAGCATAAGAAAATAGAGACGTTATCAGAATCCGTAGATATAGACGCCACATCTGTATATCATTGGGACGAAACCCTGTTCCTAAAATCATATTCTTCATCATTGAGAAATTTAATACGAGAGTTGATATAGCATCAACTTTGCTATTATGAGACAGTGCTGTTACAATAAAGACTGTTTTTGCCCACTCTTTTATTTGGAAGTCTATGCCCTTAACTCCTAATTCACTGTTACCTTTCAGTCTGGTCTGTACTTCTTTGTCTATACAAATTCTTAGAGAATCTGCGTCATGGGTATGATTTAATTCATACTCAAATTCTTTCTGGCGACGTATGCGTGTCGATTTATCAGGAATGTAGTCAAATCCTGACTCAAGTTGTTGCCCGATTTGTCTTAGCGTATGCAAATCCATTGCGCTGTCAATCTGCATAGCTGGAATTTGTGGTGCACGATAAATCTTCCAGATAGGGAGAATAATAAATATGAAAAACAATCCGAACATCAGAAGATAGAATGTAACTTCACCATACATTCCACTATGGGTTAACTGGCCTATTTTTTCTGCCACAATTATGATATTGCTCATAACCATTAATAAAATAATGGTTATAAAAACAACAGAAATGATTATAAGATTCCT
>NZ_JANRHK010000020.1:0-65628 GCF_024733815.1 Bacteroides sp. ET336 | reverse complement strand
AATAATAGGTACTATTGGCAAATGTAAATAAAAACTATGATATTTAAAATACCAGTTTGAACGGAGTGTATAATTTTTTGTATAATATGTGCATATGATTTCAACCTTATATGCCTATTTTTTGTTTTTCATTATATAAATACTTATTTTTGAGAAAAACAAATAACCGATATCATTATGAAAAAACACAAGCGAACCAATACGCTTAGTTTGTTGGCAGCATTGCCTTTAATATTGGCAGGCCAAACTATTAATGCACAAGAACAAGAATTAGACAAAGTCTCTGCCGATACTGTAGTAAATGTCGGCTATGCCACCGGAAGCATTAAGAAACTGTCCGGATCAGTGGAGCTGATCAAAGAAGATCAGATGAACAAAATACAGATTGTAAATCCTATTGAGGCTATTCAGGGACGAGTTGCAGGACTTACTATCAATAAAGGGGGGAACGGAACGGCTGCTCTTGATGCGGTACGTCTGCGTGGAACTACATCCATAACGGGAGGTAACTCACCGTTAATCATTGTTGATGGTGTTATAGGGGATATGACTCTGCTTACCTCAATTTATCCTACTGACATAGAAAGCTTTACTATTTTGAAGGATGCTTCCGAAACGGCTCAGTACGGTTCGCGTGGAGCTTCCGGCGTAATAAATGTCGTGACAAAGAAAGGTATCAAGGGCAAGACAAGTATAAACTACAGCGGAAGTTTCGGTATTTCCAGTGTGTATAAAAGAATAGGGATGCTCGATGCTGATGAATACAGAAATGTCACTTCAAGCTTGGGATTGAGTATTATAGACAAAGGCTATAATACAAATTTCCAGAAAGCAATAGAAAGGACGGCCATAAGGCAGAATCATAATATTGCTCTTTATGGTGGCGGAGAGAAATCTACTTACCGTGTATCTCTTGGATATTTGGATATGGAAGGAGATATAATGAACGAGGGTATGAAGATGTTTACATCAAACATGAATCTGAACCAAAAGCTTATAGATAACTTGGTAGATTGTGAACTTGGAATATTCGGCTCGGTGAAAAGGGAAAGAAGTCTGTTCGACCTGCAGAAGACATTTTATTCGGCCGCAACTTTCAATCCTACTTTCCCCGGAGAAAAGAATTCTTCAGGTGCCTGGGATAATCTTACTACGGCCAGTCAGATAACAAATCCGTTGGCATGGATGGAGGTTGACAACCGTGAAGCAGCCTCATACTTCAGTGCACATGCTAAAATAAACGTAAATCTTCCATACCGGCTGAAACTGGTACTTTTCGGCTCATATACATACAATAATACTGAGGACAGCCAATATTTACCTACAACAGTATGGGCTTACGGTCAGGGATACAGAGGTTTGAGAAGTTCGGAATCATTGCTGGGAAACATGATGCTTACATACAACAGACAGATGGGAAAACATTTTATAGATGTATTGGCATTGGGTGAGCTCTCTAAGGACAGATATTCCGGATTCTATACTACAGCTACAAACTTTTCATCTGATTATATGGGCTTCAATAATCTTCAGGCAGGAGCATTGAGACCATGGGACGGTACAGGCTCTTATTTTGAAGATCCCAGACAGGTATCGTTTTTGGGCCGTGTGAACTATTCGTATGATGACAGGTATGTTGTAACATTGAATGCGCGTACTGATGCGTCATCCAAGTTTGGCGAGAACCATAAATGGGGATTTTTCCCTTCAGCTTCTGTGGCGTGGAACATATCGCAGGAAGATTTTATGAGGTATGTTGATATAGTCGATAATCTGAAAGTCAGACTGGGATACGGACTTGCCGGAAACCAGGGAGGAATAAGTTCTTATACCACTATGAGTCTGGCTAAACCGAATGGGGTAGCTCCTGTTGGTAACTTGCCTATGGTTACTTTTGAAACACTGAGAAATGTCAATCCGGATCTGAAATGGGAAGTGAAGAAGACTTTCAATGCTGGTGCCGACCTTGAAATGTATGGTAGCCGGTTTATTCTGTCTGTTAATTATTATAAGTCGAAAACAAGCGATATGCTTTATAATTATCATGTCAGCGTTCCTCCGTTCACTTATAATACCCTTTTGGCAAACATCGGTTCGATGGAAAACAATGGCGTGGAAATATCAGTAGGAGGTACTCCGGTGAGAACAGGGGATTGGGAACTTATGATAAACGCAAATCTCACCTATCAGCAGAACAAACTGCTGTCGCTTGGTGGAATGTATGAAGGTAATTATATATCAGCTGCCGAATATACAGCCATTGCCGGACTGAATGGTGCAGGATTTCATGGTGGAAACAACAATATAGTGTATCAGATAGTGGGACAGCCATTGGGCGTTTTCTATCTGCCTAAATGTACAGGGTTGAAAGATGACGGTAACGGAGGTTATGTATATGGTATAGCCGATTTGAATGGGGGCGGAGTAAGCATAGAGGATGGAGAAGACAGATATATAGCCGGACAGGCCATACCTAAATATATACTCGGTTCAAATATCAGTCTGAGATATAAATCTTTCGATATCTCGTTACAGATGAACGGTGCGTTCGGCCATAAGATTTACAACGGTACTGCACTTACATATATGAACATGAATAACCTACCTGACTATAATGTTATGGAAGAAGCTCCTAAGAAGATGATACGTGACCAGACGGCTACGGACTACTGGCTGGAAAATGGAAACTACCTTAATTTCGATTATCTTACAATAGGATGGCAACCGAAAGTAAAGGACGGACTGTGGCTGAAGGGTTGCAGACTGGCTTTTACGATAAACAATCTGGCGACTATAACCGGGTATTCTGGACTTACTCCGCTTATAAACAGTTCCGGTATAGACGGTACATTGGGAGTTGACGATAAACGCAGCTATCCTGTATCGAGGACATATACTTTAAGCCTTGGGTTGAACTTTTAAAATTTATGCGTATGAAACGATATGTTTACATCATAACAGCTTGTATCCTTTGTCTATCATCTTGCAAGGGTTTTTTGGAAGAAAATCCAAAGGACGCAATAAACGAAAATCAGATAGCCGGAAATCTGAAAGAACTATACATGCACAGTGTTGCCACTCTTTATAATAATATTGGCGGATATAATGACAGTGAGGGGATACAGGGCACCGGAAGAGGTATATACGACCTTAATACTTTTACCACCGATGAGGCTATAATGCCTACGCGTGGCGCGGACTGGTATGACGGTGGATTCTGGCAGGGACTATATCTTCATGACTGGGGAACAAATAACAATTCTATTCTTGCCACATGGGAATATTTGTACAAATCGGTCATGCTTTGTAATGAATCTGCCAGAAGGATAAAGGACTATGCAACAGAGCACAGTGATGATGATGCACAACCCTTGATGTCAGAAGTCAGAGCTCTAAGGGCATTATTCTATTACCATCTTATGGATTTGTTCGGGAGAGTGCCGCTCATAAGGGAAACAGAAGTTGAGAAGTCGGTGAAAGAACAGGCAGAAAGGAGTGAAATCTTCTGGTTTATTGTAAATGAACTACAGGAATCCTTACCTTATCTGGCAGACGAACGTAGTAATATCCCCGGAGAATATTACGGACGAATTTCACGACATGTGGCATATTTCCTGTTGGCTAAACTGGCACTGAATGCCGAGGTATATACAGATGATGTATGGACTGACAATTTAAGACCAAACGGAGCTGATATAGAATTTACAATAGACGGAACAAGGACGAATGCATGGGAGGCCACAATATACTATTGCGACAAGATAGCAGAGGCAGGATACAATCTGGAACCGGATTATAGGACTAATTTTGCAGTGTTCAACGAATCGTCTGTCGAGAATATTTTTGTCATACCTATGGACAAGACATTATATACCAACCAGTTCATATATTTATTCAGGTCGCGTCATTATAATCATGCAAAGGCTTACGGACTTGGAGGAGAGAACGGTGCGTCTGCCACTCTGGATGTTCTTGAAACATTCGGCTACGGTACAGAAAATGAAGATCCACGATTTGATTTCTGCTATTTTGATGACGATCTTACCGATCTTGACGGAAATCCTATAATGCTGGATGATGGAAAGACACGTTTGGTCTATGAGCCTTGGAAGGTTGAACTTGACGTTTCAGGAAAACCGTACGAGAAGACTGCCGGAGCGAGAATGAAAAAATATGAAGTCGATCCTACAGGCTTTAAAGACGGAAAGCTTATAGACAATGATATCGTTCTTTACAGATATGCCGATGTGCTTCTTATGAAATGTGAAGCTAAGGTTCGCAATGGAGAAAACGGTGACAGAGAGCTTAATCTTGTCAGGAGTAGAGTAAATGCTCCTGCCAGGAGTGCTACTCTTGAAAATATTCTGGATGAAAGAATGCTAGAACTTGCCTGGGAAGGATGGAGGCGTCAGGATATGATAAGGTTCGGAGTTTACACTGAAGCATATAGCAGCCGTCCTCAGCTGGAAAATGAAGAGACCGGATTTACAACAGTATTCCCAATCCCTGAAAAGATTATTCAGATGAATAACTGGTTATTACAGAATTCAGGTTATAAGAAATAAAAAAAGACCTCTCTTATTGGAAAATGTCCGTAAGAGAGGTCTTAATCTTTTTATTTATATTATTGGTTATTTATATTCGTCCCAACTCTTGATTGCTATATCGTCTATACTCATAGTGCAGAATGCATTGATGAATGCGCTTGCAAGACGTGCGTTTGTAACAAGAGGAATATTCAAATCCACAGCGGCACGACGGATCTTATAACCGTTTTCAAGCTCGGTTGGAGTAAGGTCGCGTGGGATATTTACCACCATGTCAATTTCCTTCTTGTGCAGCATTTCGAGAGCCTGAGGATGTCCTTCTTCGCTTGGCCAGTAAACGCGTGTATTTTCTACGCCGTTTTCTGTAAGGAACTTGGATGAACCGCCTGTAGCGAAGATGTTGTAACCTTTAGCCTTGAGTGCACGTGCAGCCTGAAGCAAGTCAACCTTCTGTTTCAGTGTACCTGTTGACATAAGGATATTCTTTTCAGGGATGCGGTACCCTACAGAAAGCATAGCTTTCAATACTGCGCATGAAGTATCGTCGCCGATACATCCCACTTCACCTGTAGATGCCATATCAACGCCCAAAACAGGGTCGGCCTTCTGCAGACGGTTGAATGAGAACTGGCTAGCCTTGATACCTACATAGTCGAGGTCGAACAGGTTCTTCTCAGGTTTTTCAACCGGCAGACCGAGCATAACCTTAGTAGCAAGTTCGATGAAGTTAATCTTCAAGACTTTACTTACGAATGGGAATGAACGGCTGGCACGCAAGTTACATTCGATAACCTTGATATCGTTTTCACGTGCAAGGAACTGAATGTTGAACGGACCGGAGATGTTAAGCTCCTTTGCAATCTGACGAGAGATACGCTTGATACGGCGTACAGTCTCAACATAAAGTTTCTGTGGAGGGAACTGTATAGTAGCGTCACCTGAGTGTACACCGGCAAACTCGATGTGTTCAGAGATAGCGTATGCCACGATTTCACCGTTCTGTGCCACAGCATCCATTTCAACTTCCTTGGCATGTTCTATGAACTGGCTCACTACCACAGGGTGTTTCTTCGATACGTTGGCTGCAAGCTGCAGGAAGCGTTCAAGTTCTTCCTGGTTAGAACATACGTTCATAGCTGCACCTGAAAGCACGTATGAAGGACGAACCAATACAGGGAAACCAACTTTCTTGATAAATGCGTTGATATCTTCCATAGAAGTAAGCGCACTCCATTCAGGCTGGTCAACACCGATACGGTCAAGCATAGCCGAGAACTTGTCGCGGTCCTCTGCGTTGTCGATACTCTTTGCAGAAGTACCAAGGATATTTACTTTCTGAGCATCAAGACGAAGCGCGAGGTTGTTAGGAATCTGTCCACCTGTAGAAACGATTACTCCGTGAGGATTTTCCAGGTCGAGGATATCCATTACACGTTCGAAAGTCAGCTCGTCGAAGTACAGACGGTCGCACATATCGTAGTCTGTAGATACAGTTTCAGGGTTGTAGTTGATCATTACAGAGCGGTAACCTTCCTTGCGGATAGTGTTAAGAGCCTGAACACCACACCAGTCGAATTCTACAGAAGAACCGATACGGTAAGCTCCTGAACCGAGAACCACGATACTCTTGTGGTCGCCAAGGTAATGAACATCGTTAGCCACACCGCTGTAAGTCAGATACAGGTAGTTAGTCTGTGCAGGATATTCAGCAGCTAGAGTATCTATCTGTTTCACTACAGGCACGATACCTACACTCTTACGGTGGTTACGGATATCAACGATAGCATCTTCCATCTCACCCTTGTAACCGATTGCACGAGCTACCTGGAAGTCAGAGAATCCCTGACGTTTAGCCTTATAAAGCAGTTCGTTCGGCAACTGTGAAAGCTGAGTGTGGTTGTTTCCCCATTCGTGGAGCTCCTTAGATGTCTGCATGATGTTCTGCAGCTTGTCGAGGAACCACTTGTCTATTTTAGTAAGGTCATGTATCTGGTCAACAGTGTAACCCGCACGCATAGCCTTAGAGATTACGAAGATACGTTTGTCGGTCGGTTCGCGGAGAGCCTTGTCGATATCATCGATAACAAGCTCCTTGTTTTCAACGAAACCGTGCATTCCCTGACCAATCATACGGAGACCTTTCTGGATAGCTTCTTCGAAAGTACGTCCGATAGCCATAACTTCACCTACCGACTTCATGCTTGAACCAAGTTCGCGGTCAACACCGTGGAACTTACCCAAGTCCCAGCGAGGAATCTTACATACGCAGTAGTCAAGAGCCGGTTCGAAGAATGCAGAAGTTGTCTTTGTTACAGAGTTCTTAAGATCGAACAGTCCGTATCCCAAACCGAGTTTCGCAGCAACGAAAGCCAAAGGATAACCTGTAGCCTTAGATGCAAGAGCTGAAGAACGGCTCAGACGGGCATTAACCTCGATTACACGGTAGTCTTCCGATTCCGGGTCGAAAGCATACTGTACGTTACATTCACCTACGATACCGATGTGGCGGATGATGCGGATTGCGAGTTCACGCAACTTGTGGTATTCGCTGTTTGTAAGAGTCTGTGATGGTGCGATAACGATAGACTCACCGGTGTGGATACCCAGCGGGTCGAAGTTTTCCATGTTACATACAGTGATACAGTTGTCGAAACGGTCGCGAACCACTTCGTATTCCACTTCTTTCCATCCCTTCAAGCTCTTTTCTACGAGCACCTGTGGAGAGAAAGAGAAAGCCTTTTCAGCCAATACGTTAAGTTCTTCTTCATTGTCGCAGAAACCGGAACCCAGACCACCAAGCGCGTATGCAGCACGGATGATAACAGGATAGCCAAGTTCCTTTGCAGCACGGCGTGCATCCTCGATGTTTTCTACAGCTTCACTCTTGATAGTCTTGACATTGATTTCGTCAAGTTTCTGAACGAAAAGCTCACGGTCCTCAGTGTCCATGATAGCCTGTACAGGAGTACCAAGAACACGAGTCTCATATTTTTCGAATATACCTGCCTTGTAGAGAGCAACACCGCAGTTCAATGCTGTCTGTCCACCAAATGAGAGCAGTACGCCGTCAGGACGTTCCTTAGCTATTACTTTTTCTACGAAGTAAGGTGTTACAGGCAGGAAGTAGATCTTGTCTGCGACTCCTTCTGAAGTCTGCACTGTAGCGATATTAGGGTTGATAAGGATGGTTTCTATACCTTCTTCCTTAAGAGCCTTAAGAGCCTGTGAACCGGAATAATCGAACTCACCGGCTTCGCCGATTTTAAGTGCTCCGGAACCTAACAATAATACTTTCTTTATATTTTCTTTCATTGTACTTTTCTTTTTAATGGATTACAGCAATTTTACAAACTCATCGAACAGGAATTCTGTATCTGTCGGACCACTTGCAGCTTCCGGGTGGAACTGTGCAGAGAACCAAGGGTTCTTTTTGTGGCGGATACCTTCGTTAGAGCCGTCGTTCATGTTGATGAACAGTGGTTCCCAGTCTGAGCCAAGAGTATTGTTGTCAACGGCATAACCGTGGTTCTGTGAAGTGATGAAACATTTTTCTGTTCCCACCATGCGAACCGGCTGGTTGTGGCTGCGGTGACCGTATTTCAGTTTGTATATTTTTGCACCTCCTGCTTTCGAGAGCAACTGGTTACCCATACAGATTCCGAAGATAGGAAGTTTTTCGTTCTGCATAGCCTTGCGGATGTTCTGTACTGCAGCATCGCAGGTGTCTGGGTCGCCAGGACCGTTTGAGATAAACAGACCGTCTAATTCAAGAGAGTTGAAATCATAGTTCCATGGAACGCGGATTACTTCTACATCGCGTTTCAAAAGGCAACGGATAATGTTCGATTTAACACCACAGTCCACGAGTACGACTTTCTTCTTGCCTTCGCCTTCGTTGTAGCGGATTACTTCCTTGCAGGAAACCTTATCAACGTAGTTTACTCCGGCATATTCAGCCTCAGGAATGTTGTCCGGTTCATCGTCGAATACGATTTTTCCCATCATCACACCGTGTTCGCGCAATACCTTTGTAAGCTCACGGGTGTCAATGCCTGTAATTCCCGGTATCTGCTCACGTTTAAGCCAGTCGCCAAGGCTTTCTACTGCATTCCAGTGAGAATACTTTTCGCTGTAGTCGCTTACGATAATCGCTTCGGCATGAATTTTTTCGCTTTCCATAAAATGAGGAAGTCCGTTTTCCGCGAAAGTGAAAGGAGGTACACCGTAGTTTCCAACCAAAGGATAAGTCAGTGTCATAAGCTGACCGGCATACGAAGGGTCTGTCAAACTTTCAGGGTAACCGGTCATGGCTGTGTTGAACACCACTTCGCCTGCTACCGGTTTCTCATAACCGAACGACTTGCCATGGAAGCGGCTCCCGTCGTCGAGGATCAATGTTACATTTCGCATATGTTGAATTAAAAATTAAAAATTAACAATTAAAAATTTATTGAATTAAGAATTAAAAACTTAATGAATTAAGAATGATGTCATCCACTCATTTTTAATTTTTAATTATTAATTATTCATTTAAGAAGTTTTCTTCTATATAGTTTATAAACGCCTGGTTTACCAGTTTCACTCCGCCCGGAGTAGGGTAGTCTCCACTGAAGTACCAGTCGCCTGTGTGGTCAGGACATGCCTCGTGAAGTCCTTCAAGTGTCTGATATACTATTTCTACTTTGGCTTGTGTTCCGGCAGGTGTCAGCAGTTCTACCATTTTGGCTGATATCTCTTCATCCGTGAACGGTGCGTATATCTCTTTTACATAATTCACCATCTCTTCTTTAGGCAATCCTAATTGTGCCTTGGATTTGCTGTATGCATTTATTATAACGTCCTGCATACCTCTTTCCTCAAGCAATGCTATGGCAGCCTTGAAGGCAATGAACTGCTCCATGCTTGCCATGTCTATACCGTAATAGTCTGGATAGCGTACCTGTGGCGATGACGATACTATTACTATCTTTTTCGGGTGCAGGCGGTCGAGTATGCTTATGATACTTTGTTTCAGTGTTGTACCACGAACTATACTGTCGTCTATTATCACCAGGTTGTCAGCGTATGGCACTAGGCTTCCGTATGTAATATCATATACGTGTGCTGCCAAATCATTGCGGGTATTTCCTTCGGCGATGAACGTACGCAGCTTTATATCCTTAATTGCGACTTTTTCACTTCGGATACGCTGTGAAAGAATCTGTTCAAGCTCGCTATGGCTCGGTTTATGCCCCAAGGCCTCTATACGTTGTACTTTCAGCTCATTCAGATAGTTGTCGAAACCTTCCAACATTCCGTAGAAAGCCACTTCGGCTGTGTTCGGGATGAAAGAGAATACTGTGTGTATCACGTCGTTGTCTATAGCTTTCAGAATAGGATTCACCAGCTTCTCGCCGAGTTTTTTTCTTTCGCGGTATATATCCATGTCGCTGCCGCGGCTGAAGTATATACGTTCGAAAGAACAAGCCTTTTTCACTTTCGGCTCGTTTATCTGAGCCAGACGCATCTGTCCTTTTTTGCTTATCATTATTGCCTGGCCAGGCTGAAGTTCGTTTATACTGTCGGCAGGAACATTCAGTGCCGTCTGTATCACAGGACGTTCTGAAGCCAGTACGAATATTTCATCGTCCATATACCAGAATGCAGGACGTATTCCCCACGGGTCGCGCACGGCAAAGCTTTCGCCGCTACCGGTCAGTCCGCATATCACGTAACCGCCGTCCCATGTCGGACTTGATGTCTTCAAAACGTTTGTCAGGTCTATTCTGTCTTCTATGGCATGAGTGATGTCCATACCTTCCAGACCTTCGCCTTTGCATTCTGTGTATAGCCTTTCCACTTCGCGGTCAAGTCGGTGTCCCACCTGCTCAAGCATTATATACGTGTCGGCATATTTGCGCGGGTGCTGTCCGTCGGCAGTGATTGATGCAAATATTTCGTCAACATTTGTAAGGTTGAAATTTCCGCACAGCGCAAGGTTCTTTGCACGCCAGTTGTTGCGGCGGAGGAACGGGTGCACATACGATATTCCGCTTTTACCTGTAGTGGAATATCTCAGGTGTCCCATATACAGTTCGCCTGCAAAAGGAAGACACTTTTCGGCATATTTGGCATCACGCATCTGTTCCGGTGTCAGATCCTTGAAATAGCTGTGTACAGTTCCGAAAATCTCGGTTATAGCTCCTGCACCAAGTCCTCTTTCGCGGAACATGTATTCTTCTCCCGGTGCAGCCTGAAGTTTCACGCAAGCCAGTCCGGCAGCTTCCTGTCCACGGTTATGCTGTTTCTCCATCAAAAGGTACAGCTTATTAAGTCCGTACATCCATGTACCATATTTCTGCTGGTAGTGTTCCAGTGGTTTCATCAGGCGTATCATCGCCACCCCACATTCGTGCTTTAGTTGTTCCATACCTTAATTATCTATATTTGTATTGTTGTATATCGTATAATGCTGTTGGACGAAAAAAATCCCGGATATGCCGAAAAGCATTTCCGGGTAAATATGAATTTTCTGAAAAAGAAAAGTCTGTATGTTTGAAAAACAAAAATAACATACTGGAAAATGAAAAACGGATTTTGGCAAAAAGAAATGTAATAGCATTTCTGTATGCTTCCGAAGTTTTACAATATAGAAAAACCGAATAAAATCTTTTCATCTTCTGGCTCTTAATAAATATATATTATATATAATGTGTTATATTAAGTCTTTCTTATGTTATATTCGGAGTGCAAAGATAAGTATTTTCAGTGAAATATATGCATTCCGTTAATACATCTTTAGAAAAAATATTCGTATTACCTTTTTATTATATGTGATAAATATATGAAGCGACGATAAAAAAATTGGAAATACATTTGTCAATAAAAAAATAAGAAGTAATTTTGAACCACAAAATAAGAACTTATCCCGCCGAAATAACTCAGTTGGTAGAGTAACTCATTCGTAATGAGTAAGTCGCGGGTTCGAGTCCCGCTTTCGGCTCTTATTTTGACGGTTACAAAACGCCCTGTCATTCGAATTGAAATGACAGGGCGTTTTGTTTAAAACGACAGTTCATTTTTTTAAACGCATGAAAGGCTTATGCTTTAGTTTATTTATACCTTCGTTTTGACAGTATTTGAAGATTTTATTTATCTTTGTCGGCATGGAAAAATTTGAGCTTAACATATTGGGATGCGGTTCTGCATTGCCTACGATGCGGCATTCTGCCACTTCACAAGTCATCAACGTAAGAGAGAAACTTTTTATGATAGATTGTGGGGAGGGAACACAGGTGCAGCTGCGCAGATCCAGACTGAAATTTTCAAGACTTAACCATGTTTTCATATCACACCTGCATGGCGATCATTGCTTTGGACTCATAGGAATGATATCAACTTTCGGCATGATAGAAAGAACTGCCAATCTGCATATATATGCGCATCCCGATTTGCAGACATTGCTCAAACCTCAACTCGATTTCTTCTGTAAGGGATTACCCTTTGAGGTTATATTCCATGACATTGATCCGGCAGAGCGGGCTGTGATATACGATGACCGTTCGTTGACGGTTGAAACCATCCCTCTGAAACACAGAATGCCTACGTGTGGTTTCCTTTTCAAGGAAAAGCCTGTACCTAATCATATAATAAGAGATATGATAGATTTCTATAAGGTGCCGGTGTATATGATTAACAGAATTAAGAACGGTGAGGATTTTGTGTGTGAGGATGGAACAGTGGTTCCTAACAGTAGGCTGACTGTGCCTTCTGATCCTCCAAGAAGTTATGCCTACTGTTCTGATACGATGTTTTGTCCGAAAATAGTTGAACAGATAAAGAACGTGGACTTGTTGTTTCATGAAGCTACTTTCCTGGAAACGGAGAAGGCAAGGGCTAAGGTTACCATGCATTCGACGGCAAGACAGGCAGCTGAGATTGCAAGGATGGCAGAAGTGAAGAAACTGGTTATAGGTCATTTCTCGGCAAGATACGATGACGATGAATGTCTTCTGTCCGAAGCAAAAGAAGTTTTTGCCGATACAATTTTGGCAAACGAGAATTTGAGTATAGACATTTGAATTTCCTACAGCATATTGTTTAAATGGTAATGGAACATAATAATGAGGACGATATAAAAGAGCGTTTGCACGACCCGCACACGCGACGCAGTGCTTTTGAAGAAGTGGTAGGGGAGTTCAGCGAACAACTGTATTGGCAGATAAGAAGGATGGTGGTGTCTCACGATGATGCCAATGACATTCTTCAGAATACATTTATAAAGGCATGGACCAATATTGACTATTTCAGAGGAGATGCGAAACTTTCTACATGGTTGTACAGAATAGCTCTGAACGAATGTCTGAATTTTCTGAACAGGCAGAGGGCACAGGAAAATATTTCTATAGATGAGGCTGACTCGAATTTTATAAACATGATTGAGGGAGATCCGTATTTTGACGGGGACGAAACTCAGGTCATGTTTCAAAAGGCTATACGAACACTGCCTGAGAAACAGAGGATTATATTCAATCTGAGATATTTTCAGGAAATGAAATATGAAGATATTTCAGAGATAGTGGGAACTACGGTTGGAGCCCTTAAAGCTTCATATCATCACGCGGTAAAGAAAATAGAAGAATATTTCAAGCAGAATGATTAAACCTTTTACCGTATTTTTAATCTAATATAAAGGAAGGAGATCGTAATATGAAGGAAGATACCGAATTAAAGAACAGGATAGGGAAGGAAAATCCTTTTAAGGTGCCCGAAGGCTACTTTGAAAATATTGTTCCCGAAATAATGAAGCAGCTTCCTGAAACCGAGGTGCAAGAAAAGGTTGAGGTAACCATGTGGGAAAGAGTGAAACCTTGGGTTTATATGGTTGCTATGTTCTGCGGACTTATGTTCGGACTGCGTGTAATGATGAATGACAGGCCTGTAAGTACGGGTATTAATGCGGGCGATGTCTCTATGACGGATTCTGTGCAAGGTATTCCGGATGAATATATTGATCCTATTTTGGATCAGGCTATGATGGACGACTATACATTATATATGTATCTGACTGATGCCGATTTGGAAATATACAATTAATTCGATTATTCTTATATGAACAGATTTGTTATTATAATTGCTATGCTTATATCTTGTCTTGCCATACAGGCTCAGGACAAAAAAGAATGCATGAGTAAGGAACAGTTTCGTGAACGACAAAAACAGTATCTTGTAGAAAAGGCAGGATTGACACAGGAAGAGGCTGCAAAGTTCTTTCCTTTGTATTTTGAATTGCAGGATAAGAAATTTTCTTATAATAAAGATATGTGGGACAAGATACGCAAGGCTAAGGATGGCAATAATGTGACAGATGCCGAATATTCCCGCATAACGGAAGATGTGATAAAGACACGCCTTACAATAGATGAACTGGAGCTGGAATATCTTGGTAAATATAAAAAAGTGCTTAGTCCAAAGAAAATTTATAATATTCAACGGGCTGAAATGAAGTTCAGCCGTGAATTGCTGAAAGGAGCCGGAAAACATAAAAAATAGTGTTCATAACAGGATTATACTACTTGATAAAGCCTGTTTTCAGAAAAAAAAACGTACTTTTTCAGAAAAAAATGTCCAAAAGCTTTGCATATTCAAAAAAAATCCCTACCTTTGCATCGCTTTTGAGAAATAAAGCACTTCGAAAGGAGTTTTGGAGAGGTGGCAGAGTGGTCGATTGCGGCGGTCTTGAAAACCGTTGTACCGCGAGGTACCCGGGGTTCGAATCCCTGTCTCTCCGCTGAAACCTAAGACATTAGGTAGTCAAATTAAGACAAGTCCCGTAAAATCAACGTTTTACGGGACTTTTTCTATTTATCCGGTGGACAACCGAAAGACATTCGGATCAACGTAAAAATCTGAGGGATTTTGAAGGATCAACGTAAAAATGGATTCAAATGCCCACTTTTGACAAAGTTCCGTTACTAAATCGTTACAGGAATATTGAGAAAATATTTTGTAGCGATTTTCGATGTAAGTCCTTGATTTGTCGCTTGTTTACATCAATATCACTATTTGTTGAATTTCACTATCTACAAATTGATTTTATTCATAGTGATAGCCTTACTCAATTTTCATAATGACCAAAATGTTAAGCGTATTTGTTTATACATACAGAGTATTGCTTAATGTATAAATAAGATTTTATATTACACGATAGTTTGAGAAAATTTTTCTATTATATTTGCAAAAAAAATAAAACTAATCTATATGAAATTAGTATATCACAGTTGCAAACCTTTGCATGTGCAAGCTGAAGGGATGTTGAGAATACTTATTGAATCAGAAGAATTTAAGAATGGGAAATTACTTCCTAATGAAGTCCTATAACTGAACAATTAAATATATCAAGGAGCACACTTGCTAAGTTATCAACAAACTTGTGTTAGAGTGATTGTTAGTTAGCGGAAATACGGTACAAAAGTTGTAATGAAAGGTAAAGTATCGTAGGAGATGTGAAGAATTGGTTGAGCTTTTCATAGAAAATAAAAATGTTAGGTATATAAATTTAAAACTTCGAACTTCACGTCAGTTTAAAAAAACATTTGATGAAATTTGTTCTTTTTGAAATCTATATCCTTATGAAGGTGTAAAATATGTAGTGCTGAAATTAGTAAGTGACAATAAGGAATACCATATTGCTTATTTTGTCTCTTATTTCAATCATTGATCGAAGACGAAGTTTTTTCTCAATCGCTTTATATAATACTTTAAAATAAATATGATATCATTGTAAAACAGTATATAGGATGTTTTGTGCTTTTGATCGGATAGTCTGCCGCAGAAAAACTTGATATTAAGTCCTGTAATTCCTATTGGTAAGAAAAAGATTTGTTTTAGAAATAAATGGAGTTCTTATAGGGTATAGTAATGGCTGTTTTCATGCAGATATGGAAGCGGAAAGATGACGTTTTTTTAAAAAAATCCAAGAAATCTTTGGTGACAATATAGAATTCATATTGTATTTGAATGATATGTTTGTGTTGAAGCAAAACTTTGATGTATTAAAAGTCTTTTGATGTATTGTTGAAAACCTTTTAATTTATGAGGTATTTTTATAAAAAAAAATGTTGTTGCTATTTTTTTCTTGGGTTAAATTACTGATGTTTTCTGAAGGTATTTATTTTTGTTTTTATTAATTTGAAATTAAGATTGGTGTTGCAGGGATTCTGTTGAGTAAATGTATATTGTTATTGTAGATTATTTTTTTACTTGATTTGTATAACTTTTAATTCTGTAGTATAGAGAGAAATGAGTAAGATAACATTATCGGAAGTTTGTTCAGAAATGAACTTTGGAACTTTCTATGCAGCTTATTATGCACGTTTTATACGTTATGCCTATTATTATGTGAATGATTCTTCTACATCCGAAGATATCGTTCACGATGCTTTGCTTTATTTTTGGGAGAATAGGCGTAGTATTCCTAAAGATACGGATGTGATAGGCTATATCTTGCTATCTGTTAAAAATAAATGTTTGAACTATCTAAAGCATCTGTCTGTTGAACAAGAGTATAGTAAACAATGCACCAATTTGCAAGAATGGGAAATTGTTACTCGTATTCAGACATTAGAAGACGACAGTTATGGTTCAATTTTCTTGGAGGATGTTCAAAAAATTTTGAGACAGGCATTGGCTAAGTTGCCTGATAAGACCAGGGAAATCTTCATACTCAACCGTTTGAAGAATAAATCTCGAAAAGAAATTGCAAGTATATTAGGTGTATCTCAACAAAAAGTGGACTATCATATTAATAAGGCCATCAATTTACTATCTTGTGAACTGAAAGATTATTTGCCGTTGATTGTATTTATGTTATATGACTGTTAATTAGAGAGTTGTAAATTTATATTTACCTTTTAGCTTTAATTATTGTTTGTTGTAAAATTTCTATATCATACTTTGCTAAAGCAAAAGAATGTAAAAAAAGATAAAAAATAAGTCCTCTATTTGGGATTTATTAAAGTAAAGTTGCTCTAATAATAAAGCCCCCCAAAAAAGATGAATATGGAAAGAGACATATTATACCGCTATTTTGAAGGAATAGCCACTGAAGAAGAAAAGGATTCTATCCATCAGTGGATTGAAGAAAGCACAGATAACCGAAAGTTGTTTATACGGGAACGAATTCGTTTTGATGCTACATTGCTGACAGACGAGAAATCTATCGTAGCATCTTCGAAGCGTATTCATTTATCTTTATGGATGGTTAATACAATTAAGATTGCCGCATCTGTACTTGTTTTGATAGGCTGTTTGCATATTTTTAAATTGTATGAATTTGGCAGACAATCTGAAAAAACACAAATGGTTTATGTACCGGCTGGCAATCGAAGCAAATTGTTGTTGCCAGATGGAACTATTATATGGTTGAATTCTAATACTCGCCTTCAGTATCCTTTGCTTTTTGCAAATGGCAAGAGAGAAATAATGCTGGATGGAGAAGCCTATTTAAAAGTTGCAAAAAGTAAGGAGCCTTTTATTGTCAAGACCAATAAATATAATGTTCAGGTATTAGGAACTACGTTTAGTGTTACAGCTTATGCTGCAGATTCAGTTTTTCAAACAAGTCTCTACGAGGGACGAATTAAAGTTTTTGATAATAATATGGCATCAGTATATTTGTCTCCTGGTGAGACTGCATATTCCCAAGATGGTTCATTGCATGTTACTAATATGACAGATTCGGATGAATATCGTTGGACAGATGGATTGATATGTGTAACAGATAAGCAATTCTCTGAAATAATTAAGATATTCGAACGGACTTTTGATATACAGATTGTAATGAACGATTCATTACTTAGTAAACTAAGATATAATGGTAAATTCCGTATATTAGATGGAGTAGAACATGCTTTGAAGGTGTTGCAAAATGATTATCCATTTGTTTACCGAAGAAATATAGATGATAATGTGATTTATATTGAAACCAAGAAATGATATCTTTTCTTATGATTGTTAAACCCATAATATAATTGCCTATGAAATAATGAAAAAGAAAATTTAAATGAAAAACAAAGTCGGCAGATGCTGCAACATCTACCGACATATAAAACATTAGATAATGCTAATCTTAGCATCAAATTAATAATAACAACAAATATATGAAAGACATAGATTTTAGTGAATACTTTTTTAAAAAAGAATGCTTTTTTAACAGATTTAGGCACTCTTTTTCGATTGCCATGTGTTTTTTGTTGCCTTCACATATGGTATATGCAGAGAGCTTACAAGATTTCAGGATTGAAATTAATAAAAAGAATTTAAAATTATCTCAGTTAATTAAGACGGTAGAGAATCAAACAGATTATTTGTTCGTTTCCAATAATTCTATCGATTTGAATAAGACTGTAAGTTTGCAGAATGATAAAGGATCCGTGAAGGAGATACTGAATGATGCTTTGGAGGAATTAGGTTTAACCTATCGTATGGAAGGGATAAATATTATATTGATTCCGAATAAACAAACTGAGTCTACAGACCATAAGAAGATAAATGGTACTGTAGTAGACCGTAATGGAGAATCTATCATTGGTGCTAATGTAGTAGTAAAAGGTAATGGAAGTATCGGAACCATTACGGATATGAATGGTAATTTTCAGCTTGATGTTCCTGAAAAATCTGTGCTTACTATTACTTATGTTGGTTATATCCCATATGAGGTAAAGGTTGATAAAGTTTCCAATCTAAAAGTTATATTACGAGAAGATTCTAAAAGTTTGGATGAAGTAGTTGTAATCGGTTACGGTACACAGAAGAAAAGTGATATCACAGGTGCTATTACCCAGGTGAAAGCGGATGATTTGCCCTTGACTGGTAATGTTTCTTTGGGACAAATGCTTTCCGGTAAGGCTCCTGGTATGCAAATTACACTTAATAATGCTCAACCGGGTGGAGCTGTTACTGTACAAATCCGTGGTAATGCAGCTGGAGGTGCAGGTAATCCCGGACCTTTGTATGTTATTGATGGCTATCCTATGAATGTGGATAATATGGAACCAGGAGGTGGTAAGTACGATGGCGGTAGTAAATCTCCATTGAATAATTTGAATCCTGCCGATATTGAGTCAATAGAGGTTTTAAAAGATGCTGCAGCTACTTCTATTTATGGTGCACGTGCTGCTAATGGTGTCGTATTGATTACTACAAAACGAGGAAAAGAAGGTTCTACACCTGTAGTGAAATATTCAGGTTCTGTTTCTCTATCCAAAAGAGCTAAGCATGAAGAAATGCTGGACGCAGCTGGTTTTATGACGGAACACAATCGAATTGGCTATGAAAACTGGTTAGCTAATAATAAAATTTACCCATACGGTTCTACAGATCCCAATAGTGTAGCTCCTTATGAGAATAAGTATTCTAGTGAAGATATAGCTAATGCTCAGACTACTGACTGGCTTGGAGCAGTAGAGAGAGATGCTATTATGACTCAACATAATGTTTCACTAACAGGTGGTACTGATAAGACTTCTTATTATGTATCAGGTAGTTATTTAAATCAGGAAGGAGTTATCAAAAGTACGGGTATAGAACGTTATTCCGGACGTTTCAATTTCGACCAAACATTTAATAAATATATTAAGGCTGGAGTTAATTTCAGTATTAGTCAAAGTACTAATGATAATGCCCCATTAACAACAAGTCAAAATGAAAATGCTGGTATTATTCGTGCGGCGATGACTGCAAATCCTACCTTACCGATTTATGATGAAAACGGTGATTATTTGATAGATCCTCAGCAGCCGTTCCTGCCTAATCCAGTATCTTTACTGGAAGTGGATGATGAAAGTCATAATTTAGAGTTGCTTGGTAATTTTTACCTGCAGGTTACTCCGATAGAGGGGCTGAATATCCGTATGAATGCTGGTTTTCAAAAAGATAAAGGAGAGCGTAATACCTATATGCCTAAAACTACACTTTATGGTTTTAAGGAAGATGGTAGAGCTACTCGTTCCTTTATCAACCGAAACAATAATGTATTCGATATTACTGCGACTTATGACAAAACATTTGCGGAGAAACATTCATTTACAGTGATGGGAGGTTATTCTTATCAAAAGTTTTTCACAGATGGACTAGATGCTTCTAATAGTAAATTCTTGACTGATATCTTCAAGTGGTATAATATGGGGGCTGGCGAATCAGCCAAACCTACTGTCGGATCTTATGGTAATGAGGAAGTTCTGGGTTCTGTGTTTGCACGTTTGAACTACAACTATGATAATCGCTATCTGATTGCAGCTACATTTCGTGGTGATGCTTCTTCCAAATTTGCAGAAAACAATAAATGGGGATTTTTCCCATCAGTTGCTTTGGCATGGCGTGTCAACAATGAAGCTTTTATGCAAGATCAAGATATAGTGTCTGATTTTAAACTGCGTGTCAGCTTCGGTCAGACTGGTAATGCGAATATTGGTAGTAATGCCTTGGCTTTATATGATACAGGGCGTAACTATACGTTTGGAGATCAGGTTGCTACTGGTGTAACACAGACTCAATTGGCTAATCCTAACTTGAAGTGGGAAACTACCACCGAATTTAACTTTGGTGTTGATTTTGGTTTCTTCAATAATCGCATTGTGGGTTCCATGGAATATTTTACCCGTAGGGTGTCTGATTTATTGGATACCAAGAAGCTAATGTCTTATAACCCGATCAATACCATTGTTGCTAATATTGGTGTGAAAGGAAGTAAAGGTTTCGAATTGGGTTTGACTACCCGTAATCTGATTGGAGAGTTTCAGTGGACTACAGACTATGTTTTCTCCTTTTATCGTGATCGTTGGGTAGAAAGAAGTCCACAATGGAAGAAGGCTATTTATGAGAATGAACATGATATGCTGAATGCACGTTACCTAATGCTCTCTGACGGACTTGTACAACCTGAGGATATGAATCCTGACGGAACTTGTAAAATACCTCATATGCCAAATGCAAAGCCTGGTATGATTAAGTATAAAGATTTGCATGGACGTGATGAAAACGGTAACCTGACTGATGGTCCGGATGGTAAGTTGGACGAGGCTGATATTGTATATATGGGCACAGCTACTTCCAAATTTTATGTAGGATTTGGTAATACTTTTACTTATAAAGGTTTTGATTTAAATATTTTCTTTTATGGCTACTTAGGTAGAAAGTTAGAAAATCCAGCATATCTTTCTTATTTGAAGGGGTCGAATGCTATTTTAAATGGTTCTAACATGTTAGCGGAAGTAACAAATCGTTGGGCGCATGACAATCCTAACGGGAAATTTCCTACATGTCTGAACAGCCCATATGATAACTTCAGCACGGACTTTTGGCTGGAGAACGCAAACTTCTTGCGTTGTAAGAACATAACACTAGGATATACTCTTCCTAAGTTAGGTAACTTCAGTAAGTTAGTGAAAAATTTGCGTTTATATGCTGATGTTCAAAATCCGTTTGTTATCACTAAGTATAGCGGCATCGATCCGGAGATGAACGGTCTTGCAGCTTATCCGACTCAAACAACAATGTCTTTTGGGGTAGATATAACTTTTTAATTAGATTTTAATATGAGACTTTTAAATAATATAAAACAGGTTACATTGGTAGCCTTGTTAGGAATAGGCATGGAATCTTGTTTGGATTTGGATCCTGTAATATATGATAAGATTATTCCTGAAAATTTTTATAAGACAGAGGCTGATGCCAAAGCTGCAGTAACAGGAATTTATAGTCCATTAGGTTCACCTGGTGATATTTATGGTGGTTGGACAGAAACATTTTGGATGATAAATAACTTGTGTGCAGATGACATGGGTACACAACGTGATGATTATGAGTTTATGGAGAAATTTCAATGGAATTCTACAACATATGCTGCATATAAATTCTATAATATGTTTGTAAAAGAAGTTCATCGGACTACTTTGGTCATAGACGATTTGCAGAAATCTCCGATAGCTGATGATGTTAAGAAACAATATATAGCAGAACTGCAGTGTATTCGTGGTCAATATCTCTTCTTCTTATATGATTTTTACGGGACTGCTAATGTGACTACTGATGCTGAAATTTTGCGTAATCCGGAAAATGAGATAATTTTGGAGCGCTTACCGAAAGATGAGTTTATTAAATTGATTGAAACTGATTTGAAAGCTGCTGCAGAGATTTTGCCGGTATCTTATGATGATTCTGAATACGGACGGCTCACTAAAGGAGCTGCCTATACCATTTTAGAAAAACTTTATATGCAGGAAAAGCGTTGGGCAGATGCTGAAACTTATTGCCGAAAGATTCAAGGATTGGGATACGAATTACAGCCTACTTATTCATCTGTATTTAGCATTGAGAACGAACGTAATAATGAAATTATCTGGGCATTACCTTGTCAATCTGAGACAAATGGTAATGGGAATACCTGGACTACTCATGTGCTCCCTCCCGAACTTCCTTCTTTCTGGACGAATAGCAAAGTACAAAGATGGAATGTATATAATATGCCATGGAAATATTACGATCACCATTTTCAACAACCAGGAGATGAACGTGCAATGGCACCTTCACTTATTACAGAATTTGAATATATAAGCAATGGTGAAACGAAATTAGCAAGCCGTAACAATGGTTATCCCAATTTAGTAAAAGGAGCCTTGCCTGTCAAGTATCCTGAAGACCCGACACAAATTTCTGAGAAGGCAGGAAATGATGTAGTGGTATATCGTTACGCTGATGTATTGTTGGAGTTAGCCGAAGCTATAAACGAACAGAAGGGCCCTACACAGGAAGCTATTGGATTGGTAGAGTTGATTCGTGCCCGTGCTGGTATACCCAATACTATACCAACTACAGCTACGGCTAGTAAAGATAATTTCCGTGATTTTATATTGGATGAACGCGGCCGTGAATTATATTGTGAGGGACATCGTCGCCGTGATTTAATTAGACATGGAAAATGGATACAATCAGCAGTAGACCAAGGATATATTCCAGAAGGAAGAGAAGCTGATTATAAGCATATGGTACTCTTTCCTATTCCGCAAGAAGTAATAGATGAATCAAAAGGTAAAATTACGCAAAACGAAGGGTATTAGTATTATATATTAATCAGGTAGTCCCTATATTTCGTGGTATTTCCCTAAATATAGGGACTTCTATTTTAATCAGAACTTTTAATAATTATTTGAATATTCTAACTACATAATTTTGGAAGTAAAAAACAAACTATTATGATTTTTTTTAAGCGAATAAGTATTTCCCTGACAATTTTCGTCTTGTTGGGATTGTGTGCTTGTAGTTCAAGCGATGGAGTTTCACAGGAAGGAGATGTTTGGTTTATTGAAAATAGTCATTTGAAAGTAACCATTCAACCTACCGGGGTATTGAACGTGTATGATAAAAAAGGAAATCGGGAGTGGCAACAAGTAGCTTCAAAAGATAAAAAAATAGAGAATGTTAGTGAAGTAAGTACTGCTGATAAATGGGCGATAGCATTTGAAACGGAAGTTAATAATTATCCGTTCTTAATAAAACTGAGTCTTCCAAAAGCCTCTGCAGACTTGGAGATAGAAGCTGATATGGAAAATCATGATACTCCGATAGAGGATATTCCTTTTTTTGATCCGTTTTTGTTGGACTCGGAACATTGCTCCATAGCTGTAGCTGATTTCTGTAACGGGCATCTTTATCCAGCCGATCTTCACCCGTTTCCGTATAAGCGTTATACTACCGCTTTATTGGACATGCCTTGGATAGGTGTATGTGATGCAAAAGAAGGACATGGATATGAGATTATATTGGATACATCGGATGATGCATTCTTTGACATGATTCCCGTAAAGGTTGGAAAGCGTGAGATTGTTCTGCCCAAAGCGGGTTGGATATCCAGCAAAAAGCGTTTTGGATATGCACGCCGTCTTCTCTGTCATTTTGTTTCTGATGGCGGTTATGTAGCGTTGGCTAAATACTATCGAACTTATGCGCAAAAGCGCGGCTTGATTGTCCCTTTCTCTGAGAAAGTAAAGAAAAACCCAAATCTGACACGCCTTTTTGGGGCAGTGGATGTATGGGGGCAACAATCAGTAGAATTTGCCAAAGAAGCAAAGAAGGCAGGCGTGGAAAAAATGATTATGAATGGTAACTCTACACCTGAAGAATTAAAAAGTATCAATGAATTGGGTTATTTGACAAGTTGTTATGATGCATATCAGGATGTTTTTCAGGTAGAAGCTGATGGAAAAATTGATAGTGGACATGAATATTTGCCAGATAATATCGTATTGAAAGATGACAGTACTCGCATGTTAGCTTGGTGTACTTGGGATGGACATCAATCTATGAAACGTTGCCCAGTATTTTGGGAACGCACGGCTAAATTAGTGATTCCTGAAGTATTGTCTAAATATCCTTTCTTGTGTCGTTTCATAGATGTGACTACAGCCGAAGATTTGTACGAGTGTTACGATGAAAGGCATCCATTAACCCGTGCTGAAAAACGAGAGCTAGGTGTACGTCTTTTCGATTATATACGATCACAAGGTCTTGTAGTGGGCGGAGAACATGGACGTTGGTGGGCTGCTCCTGTTATAGATTACGTAGAAGGTATGATGAGTGGAGGAACAGATAATTACGCTTGGGATGCTCCTTATCTCCGTCCGCCTATGAATAAGGAGGGCAATAAATGGGAGCAGTATGAGACTTTGGGCATGAATCCCCAGTACCGTGTTCCTCTATGGGAACTTGTATTCCATGACTGCGTAGTATCCACTTGGTATTGGGGAGATGCTAATGATTTCTTAACATTGGCTGACCCGAAATTTACAGATATGAAGAATTGTTACAATATTTTGTATGGTACTATACCTTTGTTATGGGCGAACGAAGAAACTGGTGGTGCAGGACCTGCTAAACCTGGCTCTTGGGTGGCCAATCGTGAGCTTTTTTTGGAGACTTATCGTAACGTATGTAAACTGCATGAGGTGATTGCTGGACAGGAAATGACAGTTCATGAATTTCTGACTTTGGACGGAATGGTACAGCGAACTTGTTTTGCTGATGGTACAGAGGTTGTGGTCAATTTTGGAGAGTCTGTTTACGAAGCTACTGTAGGTGGAAAAAAATATCAACTGCCTCAGTATGGATTTGCAGTAAAAGGTCCTAAAATAGAACAATCACGTGCATTGATAGATGGACAAATTGTAACAAATATTCATACCAATACATACAACTTTCAAGATTTTAAACAATGTAACAACTAGGAGAAATGTTTTATAATAATAGATGAGATATATGAAATTTCAATTAGCTATTTGGGGATTTGTATGTTGTGTTTTGGCAGGGGGGGGCAACTTGCTCAAGGCTCAAAGTAATGTCGATTACGTCAATATGTTTATTGGTAGTACAGGTTCTCATAACACTGAATATGGAGGCACAACACCAGCAGTTAGCGAGCCTTTCGGAATGACACAATGGTGTGCAGCAACCCGTATAAACGGTATTTCACGTACTGCATATAATTACAATGATACTCATTTACTGGGATTTGTAGCTACACATCAACCTGCTATTTGGATGGGCGACTATGGTTTTTTCACCTTAATGCCACAAGTAGGAATATTGAATTTAGAACCAGAAAAACGAGCTGTAAAGATGGATCATGCACAAGAAATAGCTACACCATATTATTATAAGATAGGTTATAATGATGTGCAAGGTCATGCTTTGAAGACTGAGTTTACTGCTACATCCCGTTGCTCTTTTTTCCGCTTCAATTATCCCTCTACCGAGAAAGCTATTCTATTTTTGGAGGCTGGTCGGGAAAAAGAAGGGGGATCTATTGAAATCCTTCCGGACAAACAGGAGATTCGAATTTGTAACAAGGAGAGGCATGATAGTCATTTAGGTCCTCGCTTATATAATTTTAAAGGATGTTATGTTCTGAAATTCTCACGTCCATTCAGTCAGTATGGCACTTGGAATGAGGTTAAAGTATCCGAGATGCAGAGTAAGGAAGAGGGGGCACATGTCGGTGGATATATAGAATTTGAACTTGGTACAGAGGTTGTAGAAGTACGTATTGGTTCTTCTTTTATTGATTTTGAACAGGCTTCGGTCAATTTGGAAAAAGAAATTCCCGCATCTGTCAGTTTTGAACAAACTAAAAAGAAGGTGAAGGCGGCTTGGGAGTCCAATTTAGATAAGATACGAATTAAAGGAGCAACCGATGATGATGCAACGATTTTTTATACAGCATTTTTTCGCACTATGCAATATCCACGTGAATTTTCTGAGTACGGCCGCTACTACAGCCCGTTTGATGACAAAATTCACAAAGGTATTTCATACAATGCGTATTCATTGTGGGATACATTTCGTGCGCAGCACCCTTGGCTTCAATTGACACAGTCTCAACGGGTAGATGATATGATTACAGCGCTGATACAAATGTATAATGAAGGTGGCTGGCTACCTAAATGGCCTAATCCTTCTTACACAAACATCATGATTGGTACACATGCTGATGCTGTCATAGCCGATGCGTATGTCAACGGTTTTCGTAATTATGATGTAGAAAAAGCTTATGAAGCTATCCGCAAGGATGCTTTTCAAGCACCACGTGATGACTATCGTTGGGGAGACAGACATTATTGGAACGGTTCATACGAGGCTCGTGGAGGTCTGAAAGAGTATTTGGATTTAGGTTATGTTGCTGCAGACAAGACAACAGAGTCTGTATCACGCACATTGGAGTTTGCTATGGATGATTATTGTGTAGCCCAAATGGCAAAAAAACTGGGACATGAGGAAGATTATCATATCTTAATGAAACGCTCACGCAACTATTTGAATCTGTACAATCCACAGACCGGTTTTTTTCAAGCACGACATAGTAATGGTAGCTGGGCAGATATAGAAGAGGGATTTACTGAAGGTGGACGCTGGACATACCGTTTCTGCGTTATGCAAAATATACCTGATCTGATTCATCTTCTGGGTGGGGAGGATGTATTTTGTAAGGAGCTAGACAAAAACTTTGATGAAGGGCATTATCGTCATGATAATGAACCCGGACATCATTTCGCTTACTTATATGATTGTTGTGGCAAGCTTGATAAAGTGCAGAACCGTATTCCAATGATAATAAAACAACATTACAAGAATAAGCCTGACGGGTTGTCTGGTAATGACGATTGTGGACAAATGTCAGCTTGGTACCTATTCAGTTCATTGGGCTTTTATCCGCTTACTCCGGCATCAGGTGAGTATGCATTGGGTATACCTCATTTTAAAGAGATAATCCTGCAGCTACGAGATGGTAAGAAATTGTTAATCAAAGCTCCAGAATTGAATAAAAAAGATTACTTATTGCGAGTGTATTGGAATGGAAAACTTTTGGAAAAGCCTTTTATCCCTATACAAGATATTTTTAAAGGTGGAGTACTAGAGTTTTGTTCTGAATAATAATCAATTAAATATATTAAATAATGAGATATCACTTATTACTACTATTTCAGATATATATCTGTATTTTAGCATTTGTTGTAACAGGATGTTCCTCTTCCCCTGTATCGAATACGGTCAAATCTCCGGATGGAAAGTTAGAGTTTACTATTTATAAAAGTGAAAAAGGTGAACCTGTTTATGCTTTTAAAGCTAATAATAAACAGTTGATTAACAATTCATCATTGGGTATTAAATTTAAGAATAACAATGTTTTAACAATTACTGAATGTAGTATTGAAGAGACTAATGAACGTCAAGTACGGGATATTTGGAAACCAGTATGGGGAAAGAGAGCTATAGTAAATGATCATTTTAATGAAAAGACTTTCACGATAAGTAGTACGGCCGTGGATGGCTTGGAGAAACTTCTTGTAGTGGTTCGTGTTTACAATGATGGAGTTGCTTTTCGTTATGAGATTCCTACCGGGAATAGTAAACTAGAAAGAGAGCCTATGGAATGTACTACATATAACTTTGCTGATGATTATACTGCATGGAGCTATAATGGCGAAGAACATAATATTGGTCCTGAAAAGCTTACAGATAGTAACGGTGAGAGACTTCCGGTTGTTACAATTAAAGCTGATGACCATAATTATATGGCTCTTCATGAGGCTTATTTGCAAGAAGGAGAACCGTTGCGTTTATTCTCGAAAAAGGGTGAGATAGCCTATTCTGTAATATCTACACCAGGAAAGTTACATCCAAATTATAGTTCAGCATGGCGTGTCATCATGTATGGCACCACTCCTGGTACATTGGTAGATTCTCATCTTGTAGAGTTACTTAATCCTGAACCAAATCCTAAATATGATTTCTCATGGGTAAAACCAGGTATTGCTTTATGGGATTGGCGGATGAATGGTGCAGAAATAGATGGGTTTAGATATGAGATGTCTTATCCTTCTTGGGTTCGTGCTGTGGACTTTGCGGCTGAACAAGGATTTGCCTATCTTGTATTGGATGCTAACTGGTATGGTCCTGAATTTGCCACAGATTCTGATCCGATTAATGGTGATAAGGCGAATGATGTACGTAGGCTTATAGAATATGGTAAACAAAAGGGTGTAGGTATTTGGTTGTATTTAAATGATGTTGGAGGAAAACAATATCCGATTGAAGAAACTTTGAAACAATATAGTGAATGGGGAGCTGTCGGTGTAAAATATGGTTTTATGACCGGTACTCAAGAAGAAAAAAATAAATGGACACAAACTGTAACGCGTCTGTGTGCCGAGAATCATTTATTAGTAGACTATCACGATAATCCAGTTCACCCTTATGGACAAATGCGAACATGGCCTAATGCTGTTACCAGAGAATATTGTCATGCGCAATTGGACGGTTATCATGTGTTTGTTCCGGAAACTTTCTGTACTTCCGTATTTGTGAATATGCTAGCAGGTCCTCTGGATATGAACAACGGTATGTTTGATTTACGCCCGGGAAAAACGACTCGTGTAGATTGTAACTTGCCTGTTCCTTCAACTGTAACATCTGAGGCGGCTAGAACATTGATTACCTTCTCAGGTGTAACCATTCTTCCAGATATACCTGAATATTATAAGAAATATCCCGAGTTACTTCGCTTTATCAGTGCACAGAAGATGCCCTGGGTAGAAAGTAAGACTTTGGCTGGCGAAATTGGAGAATATATTGTTATGATGCGTCAAACCCAAGAAGCTTGGCTAATAGGTGCAGTTACCAATGAATTGGCACGCACAGTGGAAATTCCTTTGTCTTTCTTACCTAAAGGAAAATTTATTGCGCAGATAACCAAAGATGGTGAAGATGCACACTATTTTGTTAATCGTGAATCTTACCAATCCGTTGAAGAAAGTGTGGATTGTAACACTGTGCTAAAACTAGAGCTTGCAGCAGGAGGTGGAGCTTGTGTGCTGATTCAAGAAAAATGATAAAAGGTATCACAATTTGTCTTTGATTAGAATGTTAATGAGGATATACAACAAAAAGTGGAAAGTAATCTTGTTCTGGACAGGAGTCTTGTGTTATGCTTGTTGCGGAACAGATAATGACAAGGAACTGGCCGAGTATGTAAATCCTTTTATTGGGGCTAGTACGAATACCGAAGCTGCGGGAGCCTTTCATGGATTAGGGAAAACCTTTCCTGGGGCGACTTATCCGTTTGGTGCGGTACAAATAAGCCCCAATACAATTACGGGAGGAGACAATGGTTCAGGATATAGCTATGAACATCAAACTATTGAAGGATTTGCTTTTACCCAAATGAGTGGTGTGGGATGGTATGGAGACCTTGGTAATTTGTTAGTAATGCCAACGGTAGGTAAAATGTATACTAATTCTGGAAAAGAGAATGGAGTGAAGGGTTATCGCACTCGGTATGATAAGGCATCCGAGAAGGCTTCTGCTGGTTATTATAGTGTATATTTGCCCGATTATGGTGTACAAACAGAGGCTACGGTTATGGAGCATAGTGGTATGCTACGTTTTACTTATCCGAAGAGTAAGGAATCTCGAATACAGATAGACTTGGCTCGTCGTGTTGGTGGCACGTCTACCTTCCAATTTGTAAAGGTGGTTGATGAGTACACAATCGAAGGTCGTATGGAATGTACACCAGAAGGTGGTGGTTGGGGAAACGGGGATGGCAATGCCAGATATACAGTCTATTTCCATGCTCAGTTTTCAAAGCCATTGACAGATTATGGATTTTGGAATGTTGAAATTCCTGAAGGAATTTCGCGCAAACGTGAATTTGTAGAAAGTGCTCAATTTCAAAAACTTACATCCCAAGCGCAGATCATACAAGATAAAAAAGAATTCCAAGGAAAGCACATCGGATTCTTTGCTAACTTTGAGACAAAGGAAAATGAGCAGATTTTGTTTAAATCGGGGATTTCTTTCGTCAGTATAGAAGGGGCACGTAAAAATCTAGAGCAAGAAATTGCGGACTGGAATTTTGATGTCGTAAAGGAGGTTACTAAAAAGCAATGGAATGATATGCTGGCAACTATCCGAGTAAAAGGTGGTACGGAAGAACAAAAGCGTATCTTTTATACAGCTCTATATCATACAATGATTGATCCTAGAAATTTTACAGATGTAGACGGACATTATATTGGAGGAGATGGAAAGATACATACATCGATTGGCTTTACTAAACGGACCGTGTTTAGCGGTTGGGATGTATTTCGCAGTCAAATGCCTTTACAAAGCATCATTAATCCCGAAGTGGTTAATGACCTGCTGATGTCTTTGACGACCTTAGCTGAAGAAAGTGGTAATCACTATTATGAGCGCTTTGAGCTCCTGAATGCATATAGTGGGTGTATGTTGGGTAATCCTGCGCTTTCAGTATTGGCCGATGCGTGGGTAAAGGGTATATTTAAAGGAGATAAGGAAAAGGCTTATACCTACGCTGACAATACAGCACACCTTTTTGGCAATACTGAGCGAGGCTATACCCCTTATAGTATTTCAAAAACCTTAGAGTATGCTTATACGGAATGGTGTATGGCACGTATGGCCATAGATTTAGGCAAAACAGAGGATATGGTTAAGTATTTGAAACTTTCCCGTTCCTATAAGAATTTGTACGATAAGGAAAAACATGCCTTCCGTCCGAGAAAAGAAGACGGTTCGTTTATAAAATGGCCCCAAAGAGGAAAATTGCAGGAAGGGTATGGTTGTACTGAGTGCAATGAACTGCAACAAGGTTGGTTTGTACCGCACGACATAGAAGGTATGGTAGAGTTGATGGGAGGTATTCAACAAACTGTAGCTGATCTTGATAGCATGTTTGCCCATACACCTCACAATTTTTTGTGGAATGTATATTACAATCATGCCAACGAACCAGTTCATCATGTTCCTTTTTTATATAATAGATTGGGAGAACCTTGGAAAACACAATATTGGTCTAGGTTTATTTGCGAACATGCTTACCATGATAAAGTGGAGGGATTGGTAGGTAACGAAGATGCCGGACAAATGTCTGCATGGTATGTATTATCGGCATGTGGTTTGTATCCTATTTGTCCTGGAGATACTCGTTATGAGATAACTTCTCCGTTGTTTAACGAGATAACAATTAAGTTAGGAAATAACAAAACATTTGTCATCAAAGCACACAATAATTCAACCTCTAATATTTATATACAGTCTGCTCGTTTGAATGGAAAGGAATACTCTCAATGTTACTTGGATTATCAAGATATTATGAATGGAGGAGTATTGGTATTGGAAATGGGAGATACTCCTAATATGCATTGGGGTGTCTAGAGTTGTATTTCTGATGTATGAGGGTGTAACGAAGGATCTCTTTTCTTGTATTTAGGAAACAGGTCCTTCGTTATTGTTTCTATTTCTATATTGAACTTATAATAACTATAATTGAAAGATTATATAGGGTTGTAAAATAGGAAAAATCATAGCATGAAAAAATAGCATTAAAAAGGATTATGGTTTTTCTTATGGGAAATGCGATGACACTAACATTGTTTGCAGGTCAAGATAATGTGGCTCCCTTGGCAAAAGTGTCTGTTTCAGATGTACTTGATATCGGATTTGATGTTTATAATTTGGTTGATGACAAGTTATGTATGATAATGAATGAGAATGGAAATGCGATATATTGTACCTTGGGGTGAATACATTTGCCATGGGCTATCAGGGAATTGGAAGATGAAATAGATGTTTTATCGTTGTTCTCTTCTGTAATTCATTTTTTTTAAGACATTTACCCAAAATGCTGTCAGTCAATAGCTTTGCAACATTTTTCAGTAATTTCATTTTTATTCGTGTTTTTTTGAGAATTATCTTTGCTATGTAATGATAGCTTAGACAAGCGAAAGTCGATATGTGACAAAAAGACAGTTTTCAGTTACTAAATCGTTACACCTGAAAAATAGAACTGAATTAGAACGTTGATCCATAAGGATTTTTTGTGGAAAGGTTTATAATCTCTGTCTCTCCGCGATAAACATTGAAAATCAATAGTTTATAGCAGTTGCACCCAATTCTTTATCTTGTCAATACATTGTCTTGTCTCAGCTTCTTTAGTACTGGGACAGTAAGCGGGAATGCCAGTATGAAAGAACAGAAATCTGATACGGCCTGACACATCTCTACTCCTTGCAATCCTAAAAGTTTGGGAAGTATGATTATAAGTGGAATAAAGAATAGTCCTTGTCTTGCAGAAGACAGAATTAATGCCCTTCCTGGTATTCTTATTGTTTGAAGCATCATATTGCATAATATTACCCATGTGCCGATAGGAAGGGTTATGAGTTGCCAGCGTAGTGCTCTTGCGCCTATTTCTATTACCAGTGGGTCGTCTTTGCGGAACCAGGACACTATTTCAGGTGCGAATATATATCCTATTATGGCACAGACTGTAAGAAAGATGACTCCTGTCTTTATACAGAAGTAAAATCCATCACGCACGCGTCGGTATAATCCTGCACCGTAGTTAAATCCACATACAGGCTGAAAACCTTGACCAAAACCTATTACGAATGAGTTTATGAACATACATATACGTGTCACAATGGACATTCCTGCGATTGCAGCATCACCATAAGCTCCGGCAGCTACATTAAGCATAATAGTGGAAAGACTTACAAGCCCCTGACGGCTTAATGACGGTATGCCTCCGTATGTTATTTCTTTCAAATATGTAAAGGAAGGAGTAAAATTCTTGAACTTGATTTTTATGTTTGTTCCTTTGCTGTCCATGTAAATCAATACCATAAAACTGCAGAACTGGCTTATTATTGTTGATAAGGCAGCACCAGACACTCCCATGTCTAGAACAAATATCAGAAGCGGGTCAAGCCCGATATTTATCACAGCTCCAATGATTATACCTATCATGGCATATACGGCATTACCCTGAAAGCGCATCTGATTGTTCAGTACAAGTGATGATGCCATAAAGGGCGCCCCTATGAGGATTATCCCTAAATAGTTTTCGGCGTATGGCAGTATGGTTTCGGTAGAACCTAACAGGATACATATTGGGGTGAGGAAAATGTTTCCAAGTACGGCTATTATTATTCCAAAAGTAAAAGCGTAGAAAAAACCGGTTGATGCCATCTTTTCTGCGCTGTCGTAATCTTTTGCTCCAAGCTTGCGTGAAATAAAATTGCCGGAACCGTGGCCGAAAAAGAATCCGAATGCCTGTATTATTGCCATTATTGAAAATGAAATGCCAACGGCAGCAGTGGATTGTGTATTGATTTGTCCCACGAAATAAGTATCAGCCATTACATAAAATGATGTTACAAGCATGCTTATTATAGTCGGTACTGCAAGCGATGTTATCAGTTTGGGGATAGGCATCGTCGTCATCATCTTATGTTTGTCTTGTGCTGTTTTCATCGTGAATATTCTTTTCGTAGGGTGATATTTAATGTCTTATAAGGTGAAATTTCTTACAAAAATAGATGTTTTTTTTGTTTTTGTCCCTATTAATGAGCTATTTCGTCTATATTCATAAGATAAATTAATACACTATTCGTTCATTATTCTTCATATTTGCGTATCTTTGTGCCCAATAGTAAATAAAACAATTAGAAAAATATAAAATAAGTTAGAAAAATGGCACAGGAAGACGTTTTCAAGAAATTGGTTTCTCACTGTAAAGAGTATGGTTTTGTATTTCCTTCAAGTGAAATATATGATGGTCTTGGAGCTGTATATGATTACGGCCAGATGGGTGTGGAACTGAAAAATAATATAAAGCAGTATTGGTGGCAGAGTATGGTGCTTTTGCACGAAAACATTGTAGGTATAGATTCTGCAATCTTTATGCACCCTACAATATGGAAAGCTTCTGGACACGTTGACGCTTTCAATGACCCATTGATTGATAACCGTGATTCAAAGAAACGCTACCGTGCAGACGTTCTGATTGAAGAGCAGATTGCAAAATACGAAGATAAGATTAATAAAGAAGTAGCTAAGGCTGCAAAGAAATTCGGTGATGCTTTTGATGAAGCTCAGTTCCGCAGCACTAATGCACGCGTTCTTGAACATCAGGCTAAGCTTGACGCTTTGCATGACCGTTATGCAAAGGCTATGAATGCTAATGATTTGAATGAACTGCGCCAGATTATCCTTGATGAAGAAATAGTATGTCCTATCTCTGGTACAAAGAACTGGACTGAAGTTCGTCAGTTCAACCTTATGTTTACTACTGAAATGGGTTCTACTGCCGATGGAGCAATGAAGGTATATCTTCGTCCTGAAACAGCTCAGGGTATCTTCGTAAACTATCTGAATGTACAGAAGACAGGCCGTATGAAAATACCTTTCGGTATCGCACAGATAGGTAAGGCTTTCCGTAACGAAATCGTTGCACGTCAGTTCATCTTCCGTATGCGTGAGTTCGAACAGATGGAAATGCAGTTCTTCGTAAAACCGGGAACAGAACTTGAATGGTTCAAGAAATGGAAAGAAACTCGTTTGAAATGGCATAAGGCTCTTGGATTCGGTGATGATCACTATCGTTATCATGACCATGAAAAACTGGCTCACTATGCTAATGCTGCTACAGACATCGAATTCCTGATGCCTTTCGGTTTCAAGGAAGTTGAAGGTATCCACAGCCGTACTAATTTCGACTTGAGCCAGCACGAAAAATATTCAGGCAAGAGCATCAAATACTTCGATCCTGAAATCAACGAAAGCTACACTCCGTACGTTATCGAAACATCAATCGGTGTTGACCGTATGTTCCTCAGCATCATGAGTGCTTCATACTGCGAAGAAAAGCTTGAAAACGGCGAGACACGTGTAGTTCTTAAATTGCCTGCAGCTTTGGCTCCAGTGAAACTTGCCATCATGCCGTTGGTTAAGAAAGACGGTCTGCCTGAAAAAGCACGCGAAATCATGAACGACCTTAAGTTCCACTTCAACTGTCAGTATGATGAAAAAGACAGTATCGGAAAGCGTTACCGTCGTCAGGATGCAATCGGTACTCCATACTGTATTACAATCGACCACCAGACATTGGAGGATAACTGTGTGACATTGCGTAACCGTGATACAATGGAACAGGAACGTGTGGCTATTTCTGAACTTAACAATATCATCGCTGATAAGGTAAGTATCACAAGCTTATTGAAAACTCTACAATAATTTATGCTTATGAATAATAGAATATTTTGGCTCGTTATCATTCTTTCTGTATTGACTATAGGTTTCTCCTCTTGTGCTAAAGATACAGAGGTGGCTGATCCGTATGCCAACTGGAAGGAAAGAAATGAGCATTTTATTGATTCAATAGCAAAAGTAGCAAATGATAAGTCTTCTGGTGAGATATGGCGTAAGTATGAGAACTATAAGATAAAGTTTGATGGTATCAATAACTCTTACGATTATGAGGTATATGATTATGTATATATAAAGTATGCCAAGAAAGAGGATATTTTTGATGGAAGCGAACCGTTGATAAACTTTGGTGATACTGTTTCAATGGCTTTTCAGGGATTTATAATAAACGGAACCCGTTTCGACGGTAACTATTACGGCACTTTCGATAAGGAGGTTACTGATAACTTTACCAAGTTTGATATCTCGAAGAATTATGTTGTCGGTTGGACTACAGCTTTGATGCACATGAAGCCTGATATGTCTGACAAGGCTACTGTTTATATTCCATATCAGATGGGATATAAAGATGAGAATAGGAGTGATGTCATTAGACCATATTCGACTTTAATATTCGAAATGTATATAGATGAGGTTATTCATCCTTATGATACCAGTAATTCAGATAACTGAAATTATTGACCAGTAAATACAAAAAGCATCCTTAATGGTTATTACTGTTCTGGATGCTTTTTTGTTATTATCTAATAACTAACAAATAACAACTATATAAAATGCCTTTAAATTTACCCGATAAACTTCCTGCCATTGATCTTCTGAAGGAAGAAAATATATTTGTCATTGACAGTTCAAGAGCTACATCGCAGGATATACGTCCGCTAAAGATTGTCATCCTCAATCTTATGCCATTGAAGATTACCACTGAAACAGACCTGATACGTCTTCTGTCAAACTCTCCTCTACAGATAGAGGTGAACTTCATGAAAATAAAGAGCCACACATCTAAGAACACCCCGATAGAACACATGAAAGCTTTCTATCGTGATTTCGAAGATATGCGCGATGAGAAGTTCGACGGCATGATTATCACCGGAGCTCCTGTGGAACATCTCGATTTCGAGGATGTGAATTATTGGGATGAGATACAGGAAATATTCAACTGGACCCGCACTCATGTAACATCAACTTTCTATATCTGTTGGGCTGCTCAGGCAGGATTGTATCACCACTATGGTATTCCTAAATATGCTCTTGACAAGAAGATGTTCGGTATCTTCGAGCATCACATCTGCGACGGATTCAGCCAGCTGCCGATATTCCGCGGATTCGACGATGAATTCTTCGTACCTCACAGCCGTCATACAGAAGTGCGCCGTGAAGATATAGAGAAATGTCCGGAACTGTCAATCATTTCCGAATCCGAAGATTCGGGAGTACATATAGTGATGGCACGTGGCGGACGCGAATTCTACGTGACAGGCCATTCGGAATATTCACCTCTTACACTTGACGGAGAATACCGCCGCGACCTTGGAAAAGGTCTGCCTATCGACATGCCAAAAAACTATTATCGCGACAATGACCCGGACAAGGGACCGGTGGTGAGATGGCGCAGCACTGCAAACCTGCTTTTCTCCAACTGGCTCAACTACTATGTATATCAGGAAACTCCATACGATATTAATCAGATTAAATAATGATAAAACAACGTCCTATAGAACTTCTTGCTCCTGCAAAGAATCTTGAATGCGGAATCGAGGCCATCAATCATGGTGCCGATGCAGTTTATATCGGTGCACCACGTTTCGGTGCACGTGCCGCTGCTGGCAATTCCATAGAAAACATCAAGGCTTTGGTGGAGCATGCACATCTGTATAACGCACGTATATATGTTACAGTAAATACAATCCTGCATGATGAGGAACTTCCGGAAACGGAGAAAATGATATGGGAATTGTATCGTGCCGGTGTAGATGCCCTAATCATACAGGATATGGGTATCACGCGCCTTAACCTTCCGCCTATAGCACTGCATGCCAGTACGCAGATGGATAACCGTACACCGGAGAAAGTGAAGTTCCTTTCGGATATAGGTTTCCGTCAGGTGGTTCTGGCACGCGAACTCTCGCTTGATGAAATAAAGAAGATACACGATACATGTCCTGAAACGCTTCTCGAAGTGTTCATTCATGGTGCCTTGTGCGTTAGCTACAGCGGGCAGTGTTATGTGAGCCAGGCTTGTTATGGCCGTAGTGCCAACCGTGGCGAGTGTGCACAGTTCTGCCGTCTGGCTTTCGATCTGGTGGATTCCAACGGAAAGACAATAGAACAGAACAAGCATCTCCTCTCGCTCAAAGATATGAACCAAAGCGATAATCTTGAAGCATTGCTTGATGCCGGAGCCACATCGTTGAAGATAGAAGGCCGCTTGAAGGATGTGTCGTATGTGAAGAATGTCACTGCATACTACCGTCAGAAACTGGATTCGATATTCAAATACCGTAAGGAATACGTAAGAGCATCGTCTGGTACTGTTAAGACTACATTCACTCCGCAGCTTGACAAGAGTTTCAGTCGTGGCTTTACAGATTATTTTCTTCGTGGACGAAATCCTGGAATATTCTCGTTCAGTACTCCTAAGTCACTGGGTGAGGAGGTAGGCACTGTGAAGGAAATCAGAGGAAACTACTTTACTGTAGCAGGTGTGAAATCTTTCAACAATGGCGACGGACTTTGCTATATCGACGATAACGGTCGTCTTCAGGGATTCAGAGTGAACCGTGTGGAGAACAACAAGCTTTTCCCGCAGGATATGCCAAGACTGAAACCCAAGACACGTCTTTACCGTAACTTCGACCAGGAATTTGAGAAACTGATGCAGAAAAAATCGGCAGAAAGAAAGATTGCAGTCGATATATGTCTGGCTGAAAATAATTTTGGCTTTACACTGAGCTTTACTGACGAGGACGACAATAGCGTATCCCTTACACTGGAGCGTGTGAAAGAACCGGCACGTACACCACAGGCAGATAATCTGAGAAATCAGCTAAGTAAATTGGGAAACACCCCGTTTGAGGCTAAGGATATAAAGATAGATTTGTCTGACAACTGGTTTATTCCTTCATCCGAACTTTCAGAACTAAGACGCAATGCTGTGGAAAAACTGCTTGAAGCGCGCAGGATAAACTATCGCAGGGAAGTGTTCCGTTTGAAGGAAAGCAAGACTAAGTTCCCTGTAAGCACTCTTACATATCTTGGTAACGTGATGAACAGCTCTGCAGCCGAATTTTATAAGAACCATGGAGTTCTGAAAGTAATGCCTGCATTCGAGAAGGAACAGCCTAAGGATGCCGTTCTGATGTTCTGCAAGCATTGCATCCGCTATAGCATGGGCTGGTGTCCGGTACATCACAAGGTGCGTTCTCCGTTCCGCGAACCGTATTATCTTGTAAGTTCAGATGGCAGACGCTTCCGCCTGGAGTTTGACTGCAAGCAATGTCAGATGAAAGTTCTTGCGGATAATTCTGAACAATAATAAGTTTGTTGCGTTTGAAACACATCAGACGCAACAAACAATGAGTTATAGATATTAATATTACTTTTCATCCAGCAGTCTGGCAGGAATGTTCTTCTTCGGAGTGATTCCCAGTTCCTTGAGCATTTCTGCCTGACGGATGAGATTTCCTTTTCCTTCCGAAAGCTGTGAACGTGCATTTCCGTATGCCGTATTTGCAGTGTTTATCGCGTCCCCTATCTTTTCGAATGTTTCAGCAAAACCGGCAAGTTTCTCATAAAGTGCAGTTCCGCGCTTCACTATCTCCTGTATGTTCTTTTCCTGATACTCTCGCTTCCACAAGTCAAGAGCCAGTCTTAATGCGGCAATAAGATTTGTAGGGCTCATAAGTACCACCTTTTTCTGATAGGCATAATTCCACAGATTGTTGTCTGCCTGGAGTGCCAGCACGTAAGCCGGTTCGTTAGGGATGAACATCATTACAAAGTCCAGTGCAGATACGTTGTATTTGGAATAGTCTTTCTTGCTCAGTTCGTCGATATGAGCCTTTACCGAGCGCAGATGTTCTTTCAGATATTGCTCTTTCTCTGTCTTGTCGTCTGTCCCGATATATGCGGCATATGCCGTGAGCGATACTTTGGAGTCGATTATTACATGACGGTTGTCGGGATATACCACTATTACGTCCGGTTGCAGCCTCTGTCCCTGTTCGTTTTTCAGATACTCGCCATTCTCATCTTTCAGAAATTCCTGACGGAAATACTCCTCGCCTTCGTGCAGACCGGAGTTTTCAAGTATCGTTTCCAGTATCATCTCACCCCAGTTACCCTGCATCTTAGAGTCACCTTTCAGAGCTTTTGTCAGATTGTTGGCGTCATCGCTTATCTGTTTGTTCAGCAGAACAAGCTCCTTTATCCTGTCTTCGAGAGAGAAACGCTGTTTCGATTCCTTCTCATATACCTCTGCCACCTGATGCTTGAACTCGTTCAGATTGTCACCGAAAGGTTTTAGCAGACTGCTGAGGCTTTCGGTACTCAGCTTGTTGAAAGTCTCTGTCTTCTGCTGGAAAATCTTGTTGGCTATGTTCTCAAACTCCAGATTGAACTGCTTGTGCATCGCTGCAATCTCTTCTTTCTGATTTTCAAGTTTCTCGGCCATATTGCGGTTCTCTGTCTTCAGTGATGCCGAAACAGTGTAAGCCTCGTTCAGCAGACGTGCACTCTCGTCCAGCTTGTCCTGTAGTTTTTGTATGTTTTGTCTCATGCTTTCAGCCTGCTGTGCTGCCTTAATCTGTTCGTTTTTTAACAGCTCGGCTGAGTGTTCCTGTTGCATTTTCAATTGCGATTGCAATATACCAGATTTCTTTGCAGAAACCAGGTGTCCTATAATGATTCCCAATACGCATCCTACTATTGTTCCTATTATTATGTATATTGTCATTTTTTAGAAGTTATAGATTATTACATTCCTCCCTGTCCTCCGGCAGAAGAACCATTGTTTCCTCCCGATTTAACATCATCATTGTTGATGCTTCGGCTTGTTTTCTTGACCTGGGTTTTCAGTTCACCGAATCTCCAGCTGATACCTATGGAGTAACCTAAATTATAATATTTGTTTTTACTCCATGAACGGAATGTGTCTGTAACAGTTTCGTTTTCGTATGTATTATATTTGTTGAAGAAGTTATTTGCAGACAGTGAGATACTCAATCTTTTATCTTTCAGGAAAGAACGTGTCAGTCCCAGTCCGTAGTAATAATATGACGAGCCTTTACCCTGCAAGGTTATATACGGTGTACTTCCTCCTCCGTAAACACTCAGACGCAAGTCCCATGGAAGTGTCTGTTGTACGTTTCCGAACAGGTTACCGTTGAAGCCGGAATTTTTTGTATCAAGCAAATCGCTGCTATAGTCCGAATAAGAGCCTGATGCGTTGATTGATATTCTGGTCTTGTTTCCCGGGTTCCAGTTCATCCACAATGACAGGCGAGTGATCTGTTTCTTGCCCGCATTCTCGTAAGTACTATTTAGGATACCGTCTTTCATGAAAGAATAATTTTCTATACCGTTGTTTGTGAATGTATAGTTCAGGTTTGCATTAATATTGAACTTGGCAGAGAAAGAACTGAATGTCAATCCAACGATATGTGCCTTTTCTGTTTCCAGGTCAGGATTACCGTAACTTACTGATGTCGGGTTGCTTTCATCGCGGAAAGGGTTAAGATACCATATACCCGGACGGTTGATACGCATATTGTAATTCGCCTTCAGGGTAGAAGTTGTGCCAAGCATATATGACATATTCACAGTAGGAACAACATCGTCGAAACCGGCATTGAAGTTTCTTTCAGGCTGAAGGTCGTATTTCACATCCATAAAAGTATGCTCGTATCTCACACCCGCTTTGAAACCGAATTTTTTCAGCTTCAGCTGATAGTCGGCATATGTAGCTACGATGCTCTGTCCCTGGTCGAATATGCTTGACATATTGTTGTCCTGAAGCATAGAACCGTCGCTTTGCTGAATGAAATATTTACTGTCGCTCGCGTTCAGTCGATAGATGTATTTCATACCGGCATCAATATAGTGCTTGTCGTTTATAGGATTAACGTAGTCTATCTGTCCGGTATGTTCAGCTGTGTGGGCGTCATTGTCAAAATACTGATTTTCCAGCGAGAAAGGAACATCTACCATATCCATATATTCCGTAGCTGACTCACTGTTGTTTGGAGAATCGTTGTATTTATACGATACTGTAAGATATTCGCCTTTGGTCTTGAAGGAATGCTGATAGTCGAAGTTGATTCCTACATTACCGAAACCGCTTGTGGATTTGTTCAGTGTATTGTATCGGTATGTCAACTCTTCCATATTGTTCAGCATGTGGTTTTCCGAGTTGCTGTTGGTCTTGAAGTTACCTCCGAACATATTTGCGGAGAATGTTATCAAGTTCAATGTGTCAATCTCATAACTACCTTCCAGATTGCCGAACTGGAAATTACCGTTGCTTTTTGAGGAACCTTCACTGTTGAGATACTTGTTTGTATCCGATGTATAGTCCTCGCGTCCGGAACTGAAGTAACTGCGTGGCTGTGTGTTGTAGTTGTACGAATAATTGCCGGATACGGTAAATTTACCAACCTGAACAGTACCGTATGCATATCCGGAAAAGCCTTGATTGCTTGCCCTTCCGCCAAGTGTGACATTATATCCCTGCATCTTTGCATCCGTAGTGATGATGTTCAGAATACCTCCGATACCTTCAGCATCGTATTTTGCTCCCGGTTCTGTTATCACCTCTATTGATTTTATGCTGTTGGCAGGCATACTTCTCAATACCTCTTTCGGATTGTTGCTCATCAGGGTGTTTGGCTTACCGTTTACGTGTACCTTGAAGCTGCTTGATCCGTTCACCTGGATATTGTCTTCTCCATCCACAGTTACCAGAGGTACTTTCTTAAGCATTTCCAGTGTGGTGTTGGTCTTTGAGTCCGGGTCGTCCTCCATGCTGTAGGTTATTTTGTCTATTTCAGCTTTCACGAGAGGCTTCTGTGCCACCACTTCCACTCCTTTAAGCATTTCCGTTGCCTCGGAAGTAAATATAGTTCCGAGGTCAACAGATTTCTTGCTTGTGCTTAATGTAAAGTTTCTTTTTACGGTATTCTTTCCTACCGATGAGAGAGTTATGACGTAGTCGCCCGGCTCGGACAGTTTCTCGTTGAAACGTCCCTTTTCGTCGGTGACCGAAAGTTTTACTTTTTCGTCAGGATTTGCCGCACTTGATATTCTCACAGTGGCATATGGCTCGCTTTCGTTAAGAAGTGAGTCAACTAAAGTTCCTTTCACTGAATATAAACCGCTCTGCTTTTGTGCAAACACCGTAGCGGTAGTAAGACATACGAGGATACATATAAATCCCCTTAAAACATTAGATGACATTTTTTCTGGATTTTATTTTCTTACTGCTTTTGAAGCTCCACTTGTTGATACATCGGCCTTTGCTGCACCTCTGAACGAAAGTTTTGATGCTCCCGATGCTTCTCCTGTTATGTTCTTATTACATATAATTTCGGCCGTGCTGGCTCCGCTTAAATCCACATCGGCATAATCGGTATTCAGATACTCGCCGTTTGATGACAATTTTGAAGCTCCACTCACTTCTATATTGGCATTGACAGCTTTTCCACCTATTTCGGCAGATGATGCTCCGCTTACACTTACTTCCAAAGACTGACAGTCTATGTTGGCATCAAAGTGCGATGCTCCGGATACTTCGATATCGAGTTTTTCGGCCTTAATCTCTCCGTCGGAAGTAAATGAAGATGCGCCTCCTATTTCAATGGATTTCAGATCTTTGCTTGCCGGCACTATAGCAGTGACACTGTATGATCTTCTGAAATCAGAAGCATAAATTTCAATGCCTTCATTATCGTAGTTTACTTTTATTTTGGAAAGAATAGAAGAGTCTGCAATAATCTGAAGTGTGTCAATATCGTGTCTGTACTCCACTCTTATTGCATTTGTCACTTTTAATGATTTATATGAGGTGCTTACTTCATATGTGGAAGTGGCTTCATTTTTGCTTGCTACAGTATTGATCATGCAAGATGTGGCTGTAAAAGAAGTTACGGCACTGATTGTGAGTATTGAAAGAAAATTCTTTAGTTTCATGGCTTTATTTGTTTTAAATAATGATATTAGTTTGTGGTTTTCTTTATTTGTTATCTTTCAGAAATTGTTTGTAGAGAGCAGATATTTCCTGTGCTGATATGTCAAGAATTTTCATTGTGCGGAACATTTCCGGCAGTTCCTCGTTCAGGAATGTTTCTTTTCTGAATGAAAGAATTTTATTCTTTGCGCCTTCGCCTACGAAATACCCTATACCCCTTTTATTATATATAATTTCCATTCCTTGCAGATAGTCGTAAGTACGCATCATGGTATTTGCGTTCACTTCCACCATTGCGGCATACTCCCTTACGGACGGTATTCGTTCTTCTTCCTTGTATGTGTCATGAAGGATTTCGTCCATAATTCTGTCTGCTATCTGCAAATATATTGATTTCGATTCTTTAAATTTCATCTTCTGAACAGTTTTCTATCGGTGATTTGTGAATTTCTAAACAAATGATAACTAAGAGTCCAGTTAAAAAATGTAAGTGCCAGGAAGATAATGCTTATGGTAGAAAATATAACTTCCTCATTTATCCATGAACTTTTATCTGCCAGGTCTTCCATCCATTTTAATATATATATAAAAGTTCCTTCGTCAGATATATTAATCAGCAAATATAATATAAGGAAAAATACTACCATACATATTCCCCATGTTTTTATGAAAGGATGTTTTCTGAAGTATGTACCACCCAAAATATAAATGGAGTGTCCCCATAAACCGTTTGAAATTAAAAACAGGTAAGGCATGAATGTTGATGATGCTCCGTATGCTTCAGGATTGATATGAATTGTATCATAAAAAGAAACTGACATTATATCAAACAGACAGAAACTGGAAAATTCTTTCGGGGCATCGAATAGCGGCAGTAAAGCAAGTCTGGTAAGTTCAGCAAAAAACAGTCCCACAAAAAATATTACAATAGAAATAATACATACATATATTGCTCTGCTTATGAACTTTTCTCCGTTTGTAGCCGGAAGCATCATATACGAGATACGTTTGTTTTTTGTATTCATCACTTCCATTATTCTTGAGGCACATACAATTAGGTAGAAGAATGTCACAAATGTTAGTATGGAATGGAATGTATTGCAGAAACCTAGATATTGTGTCTCTCCGGTTTCTCCACGATTGCCGGACAAAACTCCGTACATACCGAACAAGAAAGCCATAGCCGCACCGGAATAGCATGCTATAAGCCTGTATAGGTTAGTTTTCCAATTCTCCATCATGTCGCGTTTCATTACCGCCATGAGTCTTGTAAAACTGAAATTAATATTTGTAGTCATAACCGTTCCTCCATATTTATTTGTTGAATACTTCCTGTATCTTGTTTCTGTCAGCCAACATGGCATTGAAAAGAACTTCCAGATTCATCGGACTTTCCTCGTCAAATCTATTTTCCAGAATGATGCTGTTACCTTGTACAGACGGTTGTATGAATAATGCCCCGTCGGTAGGCTCGTTCATGCTTTGTTCGCAGAAATACAGCCTGTCTGTAATTTCCTTTACCGATTTGTTAAGCAGCACCTCAGTTCCGTCTATTATTGTTATGTGGTCCAGCAGTCTGTCAATATCCCTTACCTGATGTGTAGAGATTATGATAGTCTTCTCGTCTGTCATTCCCGATGCGATGACTTTTCTGAACTGGCTTTTCGACGGAATGTCCAGTCCGTTTGTAGGTTCGTCCATGAGTAGGAGAGAGGTATTTGTGGCAAGAGCGAAACACATATATGCTTTTTTCTTCTGTCCCATGGAAAGTTCGCCGAGGTTGATGTCCATTCCTAAGTCGAAATCGTTGAGGCAAGTATTCAGTGTTTCGTTACTGAAATTAGGATAGAAACCACTGTTCAGTTTTACGAACTGTTTCATCGACAGGTTAGGTAAGTCGAACTCCTCAGGAACCAGATAAATGTCCGATAGTGTTTGAGGAAGACGTCTTCTGATGTCTATACCTTTTATAGTTACATTACCATGAGAAGGTTTGAGCAATCCGCAGATGATATACAGCAGAGTGGATTTACCTGTTCCGTTCTTTCCCAACAGGCCTATTATTTTCCCTTTTTCTATTTCAAGATTGAAATCATTGAACACCTGTTTGTTTTTCCCGTATCCGAAACAGAGATGTTCGGCTTTAATCATTGTTGTGTCCATAATTATATTGCTTTAGTGTATTAGTTTATTAGTACACTGCAAATGTATGCTTTTTGTTTGAAATAACAATAGGTAAAATAAGCCTTTAACTTCAGTTAACAATAAGGGCCAAAATAGCACTTCTGAAAACGCCCTTTCGTTTTAATCAAAACGAAAGTCCATTTCAATTGAAGCGTGCGCCCATTTTACCTTAAACGTGCGCCCGTTTTTTCAGAGGCATAAAATCTAATATTTTAATAGCCTTATTAATGTATATTATACACTTATTTGTATCTTTGCCATCATTGAAAGTTAACTTAATAAAGTATCGAAAAACATGAGAAAACTGTATCTTTTAGGATTGTTCTTTTTCGCTTCTGTTGGTGCAGAGGCCGGGTTACCACAAAAAATCAATACATTTCCAGTTAGTGATGTAAGGCTTACATTAGGGATGTTCAAACATGCTGAAGATTTGGATATATGTTATCTGATAGGGTTGAACCCTGACAGGCTTCTTGCTCCATATATGAAGGAAGCCGGTTTGAAACCAAAGGCAGAGAATTATCCCAATTGGGAGAATACCGGGCTTGATGGTCATATAGGCGGACATTATCTTTCCGCTTTGTCGTATATGTATGCATCTACTGGTAATGAAGAGATAGGTAAAAGGCTTGATTATTTTCTGTCGGAACTGAAACGCTGCCAGGATGCTTCCGGAAATGGTTATCTGTGCGGAGTGCCTGATGGAAAAACTATATGGAACGAAATAAAGGAAGGCAAGATCAATGCAAATCCTTTTGGGTTAAACGATAGATGGGTTCCACTCTATAACATCCATAAAACTTATGCCGGACTGAGAGATGCATATCTCGTGGCTGGTAAGGAAGAAGCTAAAGGTATGTTGGTGGCACTTACGGACTGGATGATGGATATCGTGTCCGGACTTACTGACGAGCAGATCCAGGATATGTTGAGAAGTGAGCATGGCGGATTGAACGAGGTGTTTGCCGATGTATATGCCATTACCGGTGATGAAAAATATCTGGAACTGGCAAAACGTTTCTCTCATAGATTTATTCTTGATCCGCTTGTAGAAAAAAAGGATATGCTTACCGGCAATCATGCAAATACGCAGATACCTAAAGTGATAGGTTTTAAAAGGATAGCCGATTTGGACGGCAACCAGGAATGGAGTTCCGCTTCTGAGTTTTTCTGGAATACTGTAGTCGAGAATAGAAGTGTGTCTATTGGCGGAAACAGCGTGAGAGAACATTTCCATAAGTCGGATGATTTTTCAAGCATGATGACAAGCGAGCAGGGGCCGGAAACTTGCAACACATATAATATGCTCCGATTGACTAAACTGCTTTACGGTACATCAGGAGATGTAAACTATATGGATTACTACGAACGTGCCTTGTATAATCATATATTGTCCAGCCAGAATCCTGTGCAGGGCGGTTTTGTTTATTTCACACCAATGCGTTCGGGGCATTACAGGGTTTATTCGCAGCCGCAGAACTGCTTCTGGTGCTGTGTAGGTTCGGGGATGGAGAACCATGCCAGATATGGCGAGATGATATACGCGTCGCGTGATAATGAACTTATCGTCAACCTGTTTATATCTTCTGTCCTCAATTGGGAAGAAACCGGCATGAGTTTCACTCAGGAAACATCTTTCCCTGAAAAAGAGCAGACACGTGTTATTGTGAAGAGTGAAAAACCACGAAAAATGAAAATAAGTTTCCGCTGTCCTGAATGGCTTGATAAGGAAAAAGCAGAATTTAAGGTAAACGGCGAAAAGGTTGAGACTGTTTTTGATTACGGATATTATACCATAAACAGAAAGTGGAAAGATGGAGATGCTGTAGAAATGTCTCTGCCTATGACTTTGCGTGCTGTGCAACTTCCTGACAAATCACCGTATTATTCGTTTATGTACGGTCCTGTGGTATTGGCTGCCGATTTGGGTAAGGAAAGACTTGACGGACAATTTGCCGATGACAGCAGGGGTGGGCACGTGGCATCCGGTCCACAGCTTCCGTTGCAGAATATGCCTGTTATAGTAGGTGAAGAAAAGGACCTTCTGGCAAATCTTAAAAGAGTAAGTCCGGACAAGCTTGAATTCAGATTGTCTGGCGTATATCCTTCAAGATACGATGGAATGATATTAAAACCATTCTATAAGACTCATGAATGCAGATACATGATTTATTGGGAACTAGTTTCTGGAGATGAATTGAAACATAGACAGGCAGAACTTGCAAAACAGGAGGCAGAACGGGTGAGGTTGGAAAATATCACAGCTGATATGGTGGCATGTGGAGAACAACAGCCTGAAAGTGACCATTTCATAGAAATGGAGAATTCTGTAATTGGCAGTGAACAAGGTACACCATGGCGTGAAACCAAAGGATGGTTCTCCTACAAAATGAAATCCAATGGCAAACCTGTGAATGCGGTTATGATAAACTCTTTCCCTGACGAAGCAAGAAGTGCCGAAATCCATGTAAATGGCGTGAAGATAGGTGAAATAAACGGCAGAGACTCAATTCATGTCTTGAAATTGTCTAAAGAGCTGCTTAAAAATTCGGAATGGGATGTAAAGATTATGTGTGGCAAATCTGATGTTACACCAAAATTCCGTTCTGTCAGATTGATTTTTGAATAATATAAACAATAGATAAAAAGAGAGGCGGAAGGCTGTATGCTGGTTTCTATGAACCGATGCATACGGTTTTTCTGCTTGTATCGTGGTTATTATAGGATCAACGTAAAATTTGAGGAATTCTGAAAAGTCAATGCTTATCTGCATGATGAATAGTAATCATAAGCCATATCTAAAATGCTGATAAATATTGATTTCACTGTTTTTTGCGGATAATAAGCCGCAAATTTTGCGGTTAATTATCCGCAAAACTGTATATTTGCAGAAAACAGTGATGCCTATGTATATACATGAACATAAAGAATGGCCTTCCTTTTCGTGGAACAAGGAACTTGTCGGTGAGAAACTGAACAAGGTAAACAAGGCTGTCGGTTATCTGATGGGACGCCTTAGTGTAATCGGTTTTAACGACAAGATGTCTGCCGTAGTTGAATCCATCTCTCATGACATCATTGCATCATCAGAAATTGAAGGAGTGGAATTGAACAATGAACAGGTACGTTCATCTGTAGCTCGCAAACTCGGAGTACAACTGCCGAATCCGACCGAATCTTCACGATATATAGACGGAGTAGTGGAAATGGCACTTGATGCAACAGTCAATTTCAACAGTCCGCTTACCCATGAAAGACTCTTCGGCTGGCACAACTGCCTGTTTCCTACCGGATGGAGCGGTCCAACGAAAATAGATGTAGCCCGATACCGCAGTGGAGAGATGAAAGTTATTTCTGGAATGTTCGGTCGGGAAAAGGTACATTATGTAGCACCAGCTCCTGAAAGAATAGACGAAGAAATGAATCGGTTTCTCGACTGGTTCAATTCAGATGCACATAACGGCTATTTAAAATCGGCAATAGCCCATTTGTGGTTTGTCTGCATCCATCCTTTCGATGACGGAAACGGACGAATCGGACGAGCCATTGCTGATATGGCACTTTCACAGGCCGAAAACTCAAAGATGCGTTTCTTCAGTATCTCCCACCAGATAAACAAAGATAAAAAACAATATTACGACATATTGGAGAAAACACAGAAGGGAGATTGCGAGATTACTGAATGGATCATCTGGTATCTTGACTGCCTGCTCCGTTCCGTCGAGCAATCCGACGAAACATTGTCAAAGGTTCTTAACAAGGCCATATTCTGGCAAACCCATGCCGAAACAGTCCTGTCCGAACGACAACGCGAAGTCTTGAATTTATATTTGGACGGTTATCCCGGCAAACTGACGGCTAAGAACTGGGCAAAACGTGTAAAGTTATCAACAGATACAGCAACACGCGATATAAAAGATTTGGTAGAGAAAGGTATTCTGATACCTCAACAGGGGAGGGTTCGTGACGTATTCTACGGAATACGGTGCAGTGACTCTATCCTAGTTATTCCTTTACCAGAAGATTTATAATTGTGCTTTATGCAAGCAGAAAGGCTGTGTTACAGTTTTGAAGAACAGATGCCATACGGCCTTTCTACCTTTCTTTTATTTACTACTCATATTTATGTTCTCCTCTATGCTAAAATAAAGAACTTTCGTTCACAATTCAGGGGAGTGAAAGATAAGGCTTACTTTCTGTTCAGACTATCGAAAATTTATGCGTAATTTCAGAATCCCTCAGGTTTTTACGTTAATCCCCAATATTTTGCCGTTTTTTGCGTGTCTGGGGAAAACAAAAAATCCCGATTTCGCTTGGAAATCAGGATTTTACTGTCTTTTACTTTTCTTCAAAGTGGTGCCACCAGGAATCGAATATTTAAATTCAAAATCCTAAATTACAGCACTTTAATATCTTTGGAAAAATCCCCGAACCACTGAATCAGCCATATGCCAAATTCACAAATTTTCGATAGATTCTCGTTAATCATCCTTTGACTTTGCAAAGGTAAGTGTTCGGTTCTATTCCTCCAAATATTTATATAACTATTTAGTGTGTTTACAAGCTCTTTGTATAAAGTTTAGCTTTTGATTATTAGTAATTTTAGAAATTTCATTCAAATGCCAAAACTTTGTTCCTTTCCAATATATCTATAATGTCCTGTTCCTTATACAGAATCTTTCCTCCTATTTTGTAATAGGGCAATTTACCATTCATTCTATATTCAATGAGTGTTCTTTTTGTTATTTTGAGAGCTTTTGATAATTCTTGTTCTGTAATATAACGGTGCCCGTCTAATATAGGTCTGTAGATTAAAGAATTTGTATCCAACATTTTGGATATACCTTCCATGGTTTCAATAAATCTTTTGACCTCATTACTGTCCTTATTCAATACCATCTGTCCCATTTCCATTATTTGTATATGTTTTAAGGTTTCTTCTCATATAGTTTAGAATATCTTCTTTTTTATAATATACTTTTCTGTCTATGCGACTGAAAGAGATTAGCCCTTTCTGCCTTAAAGACAATAGCTTCCTGTCTGATATATACATAAGAATACATACATCCTGATTATCCAACCATTCATTCAGTTCAGATTTGGAAGTGTTCAGTCCTTTCAGTTGTTTTTCTATCTTGAACAATATGTTGTTCATTTCCATAAATGCGCCGGCTTCTATGTTCACTATCTCCATAATCATTAGTTTAAGTGGTTGGTACAAAAATAGAATAGAAGGCTGTGGAACACAAGAGATTATCATCAAAGTTCATAATATGACATCAGATATCATAGCGAAGCCACCGGACTATGCAGATCGGAGGGAGCTGAAATCCCTGTCTTATTTCGGGATTTGATAAGCAGTCTATGTTTTGTTATTGAGGAAGGTGGATTTTCACAGTATTTGTGAGGTCATATATGGGATATAAGGATAGCCGTCTTTGATTTACGGCTATGCGTCACGTCGGTCGCAGTTAATCCCTGTAATCTTTTATTTAATTCCAATCCGTTTGCCGCCGCATTCTTTTTCTGGTGAATTTTCATGGCGACAGCCATAAAGAAAATTCTCCTGAAAAAAGGAGTAAATGCGGCTGGCAAATCAGGATTGGGATTTATCTTTGATGGAAGGGATAACTGGATATTATTCTTTAGATTTCGTAAAAAGTCCTTTAGCTGTTCTTTATTACTTTCAATTAAATAAAATGAGTCTATTTATATTTGTTTATAAGATATTTTTTTGAAATATTTAGTATACTATTATAGGACTCTATTAAAAAATGTCTACTTATCTCAATAATAATTTCAAGATAGAATCGAGTTATTTTGTTTTGGATTTAGATGTTTTTTGTCTAAATGTAAGGAATTTACTGACTGTTGTGATTTTTTTTCTTTGTAATTTTCTGATAATATTATTATTTGTTACCTTTATGGAGTAATCGCCATAATTGATAAAAATATAAAAATGATGGGATTCTTATGGTAAAATGTATTATGCAGAAAATAGCTAATTTTTATATTCATTATATTACCTTTTTATTGAAGTGATGAAAAAATATTCAATTTCTGTTAAATGCAATTATCGAGAATTATAGAATAAACAATGTAAATAGCAAAAAATGAAATAGAATGAAAGCTAATTACAATATTGAAAAACTATTACATATGACTGATCAAGAAATTGTTCAGGCAATTCTAAATCGGGATAAAGAGATAACATTTCTATATTTGTACAAGAAATGTTACCCAATTTTTAATACTGTACACAGAAAGTATTACACAGATTGTGAGACTCCAACAGAATTGATAAATGAAATCTATATTTATATTTTAACCCCTAATAAGAAAACCGAAAAATGTAAACTTGCAGATTTTGGATTCCGATGTACATTAACAATGTGGATTAGAATTATCGTCGAGAACTATTGTCATCAACTTTTTGCTAAAAAGAAAATTATAACAGAAGATATATTAAACCAAGATGATAGAATCCCCTCTGAAAACAAATCTATAGATATAGATATTAATGTTGAAGATTTTGAATTTAATAATTTAATAAGAGAGGATGTTATGAAATTATTGAACATGATGCCCAACAAACGGTATAGACAATTACTGATATATAGATATTTAGAGGAAATATCGAACGAGGAAACAGCAAAGCTTTTAGCTTTGACTATGGCAAACTACTATAATGTCCATCTTCGAGCAAAAGCTCAATTCTACACTATATTAGAAAGGGAGGGATTAATATGAAAAATTATAATGATATTATAAATCGTTTTGACGACATTGAAGACCTTCCTATTTCAGAAGAAATGCTTGGAGCTTATTTAGAAGAAAAAATTTCAGATTCCGAATTAGAAACTATAGAATCATACAAAGAAGAAAGTCCTATAATCTCAGAAATTATTAAGGAAACAAATGATTTTCAAATATCTATCGATGATTCTGATGTTGATAATTATGAGACAATAGAATATCAGGAAATGCAAGATTTTATCAATTTAATGGATTTTGATACAACGATACTTCAAAATGATGTAAACCATTTTTCATCTGATTTATTGGACACTGCAGAAATGCAGGAAAAATACAACGTTGAAAACGAAAACATAAATAATTTATCCAAAATGAGTACAAATCTTAATTCTGAATTAAACTCTTCTGCGGCTTACCGAATTTTTGGAGAGGATGGTAATGGTAGTTCACCTGCATTTGATCCTATGATTTATCAAGGGTCAGAAGGCGTATGTGCGATTCGCAGTCAACAGATTATCTTGCGCGATTATGGAATTGACATACCATTAGAAGATCTTAAACAGTATGCAATTCAAAATGGATGGTATGATCCAAGTGAAGGAGGAGGAACACCAATGGGCTATGTAGGTGCTCTTCTTAATGCTTGCGGTGTCGGAGTTAGACAAGAAACGAATTGTACAGTATACGACATAGCAAACGAATTAGCGCAAGGGCATAGAATAATAGTAGGTGTAGATGCGAATGAATTATGGGCTGACAGAGACGGAAATATAAAAGAACAATTTAGCGAATTCTTTAAAGATGTGTTAAATGAAGAAGCTAATCACGCTTTAGTTGTTGCAGGAGTTGAGGTTAATCCTAATAACCCTGATGATGTTAAAGTGATTCTTACTGACCCAGGAACTGGAGATTTGAGAATTGAATATACATTAGATGAGTTTATGGATGCATGGGAAGATTCTGATTATTTTATGGCTACAACCACAACACCAGCTCCATTTCAATACGATGAAGTGCATAGTTGCATGGTTCCATCTAATTTTGCAGTAAACCAGTTTATAGATGCAAATAGTTTACCTCTTAATGCTGATGTAAGAATACCAGAAGGATATCTTGCTTCAGATGCATATTATACAAAAGGGCATCTTGATATTATTGGTCACGACAATGATGGTAATGAAATAAGTTATGATGAATATAGTTCAAAACTATCAGAATGTAAACAGATGTTTAAAACGCCAGGTAGTTTTGGACAAGATCATTTTGACCGAGATAGTTTTATCACTGCATTCAAGCACATGATAGGTATCGATGATACACCTGTGCCAGAACCTGATCCTGATCCATACCCAGAACCTGATCCTGATCCTGATCCATACCCAGAACCTGATCCTGATCCATACCCAGAACCTGATCCTGATCCTTCTGATGATAGTGATGATGATGACGAAGTAGATGATGATGACGAGGTAGATGATGATGACGAGGTAGATGATGATATTTTCTAATATTTAACGTTATAAATTGAAAAAAATGGACGAGAATATAAAGGAGCAAGCAATGGCTCTTAAAAGTAAAATAATAAAATTAATGGGCAATATGAAATCATTTACGGTAAAATACCCTAAAGCTGGATTGCCCAAACCATCAAATGATTTTATCCTATCAGAAGAGTTATTAACCAAAGGAGATTTTAATCTTGCAGTATGTGGCAAAGTTAAGAATGGGAAAAGTTCTCTAATTAACGCATTAATAGGGAAAAATATTCTCCCAGTTTGTAATGATGTGGCAACCTCTCGAGCATTCAAAATATCAAACGCTAATGAAGATAGTTTTTTTGTTGTATATTCAAATGGTGATAAGAAAGCTATTACAGTTGAAGAGCTTGCTCAATATGGAAGTCAGGCAGAAATTGACAATGTAGGCGAAATTGCAACAAATGAGACTATTGCTTATATACAAGTCAATACGAAAGTCGATTTTCTTCCAGAAGGAGTTTCATTAATAGATACACCGGGAATTGGTTCTACATATCCACAACATACCAATATCACAAAACAATATCTGAGAAATTCTGATGCGGCATTATTTGTAATGAACCCGTCACCCCTTGAAGATATTGAAATAAACTTCTTAAAGGAAGTAGCAGAAATAACACCAAGCATAATTTTTGTCACAACAAAAATAGATTTATGTGGCAATCAGGTAGTAAATGATACTATGGAACGAAACAAGAATCTTATCTCCAAAGCTATAGGAGAAAAACTTGTATTAGGACTCTATATGTTAAAAATGTCAAGTAGTTTACTAATGGATGCTGCGCAATCGTCAGATGAAGTCATTTCTAATTTTAATTATGAGATATCCGGATATGCAGATGTAAAAGATGCCATACAAAATATTTGTTTTTTGACCTTAGGATATTATCGCGTTGGTATCGCATACAATAATGCAGTTGAATATTATCAAATAATACAAGAATCTCTCCAGAATCGTAAAGAAGCATCTATTGAAGCTGCAACAAAATACGAACAACTCATTTCTCAATATGATAAAGCAAATAAAGAATTCTCTGAGAAAATGGGGGATAATAAGAAAAAGGAAGTTTTAATGAAGATTGAAACTATCCTTAAAACGATGGAAATGGATTTTAATCAAATATTCACAACCAAGGGAGAAATATCTGAAAAATACACCCAAGAAATAGAAAATCTTTCATCTGAAGAAATCGCTTTATATGGTGAAGATTTAGGAGAGCGTATAGTGAACGATGTGAAAAAATCATGGGATGGACTTACCAATTTAGTATGTGAAAAGATTTCTTCACTTTTAATACAATACAATGATGAATGTAAATTATCAATTACTGATTCCGTAAAGATATCAGTATCTGGAAGTGGGGTAGGAGATCCTCAGATTCAAAATGTAGATTTACGTGATAGAGTTGGGAAAATGAGAACAGAAATGTTTATGGGAACTGCTGTAACAGGTGCACTCGGCACATTAATAGGTGGAGCTTATTATTTCCTTCCAACTCTAGTTGCTCCAGCTCTTCCTGTTTTAGCACCGGTAATGGTTGTTTTAGGGGTTGGTGCTGTATTATGGGGAGCTATCAGCGGTAACAATAAAGCAAAAAGGGAGAATTTACAGAAGAATAAGGCGCAGTTATTAAAGTATGTTCAAGAATGCTTAGCAAATTGTAGGAAACAATTAATTGAGACATCTCTAGCTAATAATCAATATCAATCACTTTACCAAGGATTTTTGTTGGCTATTAGACAACAAGCAACGACTTCTATATCATCAACTTATGAAAAATATAAGTCAGAATTAGACGCAATGAAAACAACAATAATTCAATCTAAACAAAACCCTGAATACATTAAAGCGATTGAACAGTTGATAACCCAATGGACTGTCAACAAGAACGAACTTAATAACATACACACATTAATAGAATCAATTAAATAGTATTGTATGGCAAACTTAGGTATTGACTTTGGTTCATCATACACCACAGTAGCATGGCTAAATCCACTAAATGGAAAGCCCGAAGCCGTAAAATTTAATGGTGATGGTTCCGTTAAGTTACCATCAGCAATTCTTGTTACAAATTTTGGACTAATTATAGGTTTTCAAGCACTTAATTATTTAGAAGATGTCTATAAACTACCTAATGATGTAAAAATAGAAATACTATCAAATTTTATACCATCCATAAAACGTATTTTAAATCCTGATATAACAGAAACACTTGGGGAAAAACAGTATACTCATGAAGAATTGTTAACTGCATTTTTCAGGTATTTGTTAGAACAAGTAAATGCGCATTGCGGACATAACATTCATTTTGACAGTGTCACTTTCTCTTATCCTGTAGACTTTACAGAATCTAAGAAAAGAATAATCAGGAATGCTTTTATCAATAACGGATTAAAGATAAAAGACGAAAAATACGAGCCTCTAGCTGCTGTAAAAGGATATAGCCTTGGCCACTCTATAGATGATAACAATAGCATTTTAGTTTTTGATTTCGGTGGTGGTACTATTGATGTAGCTTGTATAAAAAAAATATTCTCTGAATTAAAAGTAGTATGCGAACCGAAAGGAAGTAGTTCTTGTGGAGGACAAGATTTAGATTTTTTAATATACAATGACTTACGAAAGAAAATCCAAACACAATATTCGTTTGACATATCAGTAGATGGATTAGTAGATTATGGAATTCTAAATGTATGTCGTAGACTAAAAGAATATTTTAGTGGAAAAAATGATTATTATGAAACCCAATTAGCATTAGTTGTAAATGGACAATTTATTAATTATAAATATGGATTAAGTAGAGAAACATTCAATAATATTATTTACCCTAAGATACAGGAAGCAGTTGGTGTAGCAAAACAGGTCATAGCTGATGCAAAAAGGCTAAATTTGACAATAAAAACAGTTCTATTAATTGGTGGAAGTTCACAGTTAACACTCGTAAAAGATTTACTTTGCGAATTGCTACCAGAATCTATAATAGAAACGTGTGGAGAGAAAGATATTGCTGTTGCTTTAGGAAATCTTGAGTACCAAGCAGAAACAACAACTATAGTAAATAAACCTGAAAATCCAGAAAACAAAGAGCAACTTGAGCTGGATAAAAACAGATCGATGAGATGCCAAAGATGCCAATCAGAAGAATGTTATAAAATGATTGGTAAATCCGGATACCATTGTACAAAATGTGGTTGGGAAGGGAGAAATATAATTATTCACTTTTAAGATTAAAATAAATATGAACATACTTATGGTTGGCCATAGTGGTGCTGGAAAGACTTCTTTTATGGCAGGAATGTATAAATACCTTGGAGAGTCAGCCGAAGGATACGGAATTAGTGCAAAAAAAGTAAATCAGAAAACACAACTAAAACGTATGGCAGACTCTCTTGTGTCTGGTCATTATCCAGCAGGGACAGATGTACAAAGCAAATATGAATTTGCATTTACCGTACATGGCTCTGATTTAATCCCATTCAATTGGATTGATTATAGAGGAGGAATCCTTTTAAGTGATGATCCAGATTACAATGACATGGATAAGTTTATGTCAGCAATTAAACAAGCTGATGCACTTGTTGTATTTTTAGATGGCCAGAAACTTTCACAAGCGGGGTCACAATGGAATATGGAGTATGACATACTTATATCTTGTATTGAAAGTTCTTTAAGTGTTGAACATAATTCATGGTTCCCAATCAGTTTTGTTATAACAAAATGCGATTTGATACCTGATGGAGCATCTTTTAATGGATTAGACCGATTTTCAAATCTATTTTCTCAGATAGATAAAAGCGATAAAGTTGGAGCAATGTTAATACAATGCTCAATAACACCAAAATTTTACAAATTACCGTTTATGGTTCTAGCCTATAGCGTATATGGGGGAGCACCTATTTATGTACAACGCAGCAATGCAGCAATGGAATCAGCAAATAGACGAGCCGAAAGCCATAGACCAACCTCTATTATAGGTAAAATATTTGGTATAGGAGAACAAATTCTTAGTACAGCAGCAGCTACGTTTGATTTGGATTGGGAAACTGAATATGAAAAAACGTGGGCTGCAGAACACGATGCAGAAGTACAACGACAAAATCTAGAACAATTATGTAGTTGTGCTGATGATTTAAAAAATAAACTAATTTCGTGGTCAAATGACGGCTACGTTCAATTCTTATAAACTATGGCAGATAAAATTTCTTTTTATGGATTAAGTGGAGCAGGAAAATCTTGTTTCATTTTTGCGATGTCACAGGCTCTTTCACAAGGTATATTATTTAGTGATGGTGAATTAATGACAGTAATAACGCCAGATCCTCGCCAAATGCTTAAGTTATATAAAGCTTATGAGAAAATGGTCAACGGTTCTTGGCCACAAGGAACTGACACATCCGTTACTTATAATTTTAATGTCCGAAAGGCTTTAGAGTTGATGATGTCTGTTGACATAACAGATTTTAGGGGAGGACTTCTTGATTCTATAGAAGAGGACGATGAAGAAGAACAAAAAAAATTATTTGATTCATACAATGAATCAAGCACTTTACTTTTTTTCTTTGGTGCAGATAAGGTAAAATCAGCAATGCACGGTGATATGTCGGCTAGATTTAACTTTCAACACTTTAATGCTTTATATGAAAGCTATTTAACAAGTTCTACTAACGGGAAAGACACACCAGTTATGGTTGTGTTATCTAAAGCTGATATGCTTACTGATGATGAAAAAGAACAAGCCTTCAAGTTTATCAAAGATCAAATGAGACAATTATTTGGAAAAGGAACTAATCGTACAGTTGGATTAACAGCTGTTTCATTAGGAAAGAACCTTACAAATGAAGGTGGAGAACTAGAAGGTGAACTTGATATCAGAGCTACAGCTGGCAACTTAAGCATACCTATTTTATTTTCATTATTCAACTTAATGGCAAGACGTATAGAACAAACAATAGGAAAAATATCCTGTTCGGAATCTGACTTACGCACCTCTCAAAATTCATTAAATAAAGAATTATCTCGAAATTCATTCGTTAGATTCTTTGATAATAACGAGGCCTCTATCCGAAGACAAATAAATAGTCATAAAGCAGTCATAGGAAAAGAAAAAGAATTACTAAATCGTATGAATTCTTCTATGTCAGCTATAAAAACATATCTTTTATCTGGCGCAGAAATATATATTAATGGAGAAAAAATAACACAATAATGAAAGCTCAATATTTTATATATACACGTAATCGAAAGGTTGATTACAAAGCTATTCTATCGCCTTCAGAAGAATTTTGTCCTAAAGAAACAAGGAAAAAATTTCTTCAAGATATAAGAGGATTAATTGACATTGAAACATATGATGACCCTCTTGATACACCACGATGGTTGTACTCATGTTTTAATGGATTTGTTCTGTTTGGACTCGGAGTCATGAATTCTAATTTAAGTGATGAATACAATACCGATTTTACGGGTCGTCCTGTTCGCGGTTTCTTTGGGATCGTAATGAAATACACCACAGAATCAACTATCCTTCCAATGGATATAAACTTTTACAGGCACATATATAAGAAAGAAATTGAACCAATTTGGGAATTTGACAATGACCATCTACCCTATCCGGTAAAAGATATAGATATTGATATTCAAGATGGAATAAATGCAATACATCCGGCTAGTGCGCACATTGATTTAAATTATCAAGAAAATAAATGTGTCATATTGGGTAACGTAAATTTAAAAGATGTTTTTAGCGTTGCATTAACATCTTCCCGTGATATTACTATTGTTACTGGGTTTAATAACAAAAAACATGCATTTGCAATAGATTCCGAATACAAATTCATGAACGCTATAGTAAATGGGGTATATGAACGTGAAGAAAGAATAAGAGAAAACAAGAAGAATCATAAAGAAGGAGAAGAACAAGTTTCACAAAACACACCAGCACCTACACCTGTACCACCAAAAAAAGATTTTCGCCTGAAGCTATTGGTTGGAGTAATCATACTTCTAGCACTATCTCTTCTACTTATGAACAAAAGCTGTCAAAAAGATCAGAAGAGCCCCAAGCCTTCAGTTTCAGGCGACACAATCCAAATAGTAAAATCTTAGATGATAAAATGAGTATTAATGAATCAGATGAGAATAATGATACTATAATATTATTAGATTTAATACATAAGATGGTCAGTCGGATTGGATTAAAGAAATCAATCCAAATTATTAAAATGATTCTCAATAAATGATAAGTTGTGCATCTTATGATGCACACTTATTTAAAATAATCAGTATGTACGAATATAATAATATCAAGTTCAGAAGTAATTTTGAGCAATCGTCCCGTGGAAAAGAGATTAAAGATATCAACATTCATTGGATTGACATACAGAAATTAGCTCTTGAGGATAATGATAATTTTACTAAAAGTGATTTTATATTTTATGGGAACCGACAACTTCGAAAGAAATGGTGGTTCTTATTTATCCCTTTTATAAATCTTGTAGTAATTATTCAAGGACTGATATATTTATTAACAGCCCCAATCCGGCTCAATAAAAATAATAAACAGTTACGTAAATTGCATTCCAATGCCAATGATATTGAGGATGTAAATAAACTATACAGAATAATTCGAAATAATCAAGGCTTATTAGGATTATGCATGTGGGGTAAAAATTTCGAATTTAAAAGGAAAATAATATTACAGCCTGTATACGTTCGTATAATACGTTGCAATGATGATACCTTTGTTATAACCAACCAAGATAAAAAAATGGGATTATATAATTCTATGAATGGAACATGGATATTGCCATGTATAAATGATAATATAGCCATTTTTGCAAACGATTTATTAATTGTTACTAATAATGGTACATCATCACAATATTCTTTTAGCGGATATCGCATAATCAAATAAAACTGTAATGAAATTATTTTATTTTTTATTATGGCGATAGAAGTAAGTAGAATATACTATCTTTATACTAAAAAGAAGTCATATGAACGGAAATTCTATAATATCTAGGACTCAGTCTTTATTAGATGATTTTAGTGTGTATATTGATAATTCAGTATGGCGCGAAAAATATAGTTTCGGATTAAAAGCACTACAACAAGAATTAACTGCGCCTTGTGTGTTAGCCATCGCAGGAAAAGTAAAAGCAGGAAAAAGTTTTTTAGTAAATGCCTTACTCGGCGTTGACCTTGCTATGACCGGAACAACAGAAACAACAGCAACAATTAATATCTTTAAATCAGGGAAACCTCCATATAAAGACAAACCTATATTATGCCAATATATAGACGGTAATAAAGAATGGAAAGAAAAGTCTTTTCTTGATAGTCTTCAAGGGACGACTAAAGAGACCCTTGCTTTAACCTCTAAAATAGATAGATTAATATTTTATATTGATAATAACCCTGTATTGGAGCATGTAACTTTGGTTGATACTCCAGGAATTGGAGCAGAAGTAGGAGAAGATGGCGACTCTCATCAAATTCACACAGATGCTTATTTTAAATTACGAAGTAGGCATCAAGAAGAAACGGTAAACTTGTCTAATTCTGCTGATGCAATGATTTATCTGTTTAATACTGTTCCCACAGAAACCGATAAAGAGTTTCTAGATACTCTATACAATGGGGGACAGGGATTAACTTCTTTAAATGGAATCGGAGTTTTATCAAAAATAGACAAAGATATTCATCAAATTGATAATCTACAAAAATTTAAAAAATTGTTCGAATTGGAACTATTTACCATAGTTCCAACATCTGCAACAATATTCAAATACACACCCAGTATAGCTGAAGCTGAAGTTTTAAAAAATAAACTACAGAATGGTTTTAACACCGAAAAAGGATTCCTATTAGCAATGGGAGCAGAAACAGCATTTTTGCATCCAAATCTACCCATGTGTAATCTTTCTGTTGAAGAAAGAGAAGCAATTTTATCTTCTTACGCATCTAAAGACTTGTCTTGGAGTACTTTTGCTTTAATCGCAAAAGAATTGTATTATACTAACGATATAGAGAAAAGCATTTATAAGCTTCAACAATTAGCGGGTATTTCAAAATTAAAAAATGTAATTAACGATCATTTTTTCAAACGTGCTCGCTTATTGCGTTGCAATAAAATATTAACAGAAATCAACAAATTGCTAAAGGATATACAATATAGTGAATATTACTTAACCATAGATTTTTATGCCCGTGAAAAAGAAACATGTATACTTGAAACAGAAAAGCTCTCTCCTAATGTAAGAAATATAGTACAATCATTGATTCGTAATTATATCCCAAAGAAAGAGGATGTTATACTGTTTAAACAACGGATTGCTGCATTTAAGACAAGTATCGAAGAGTTACAAGAACAATTATCTCTTATTAATAAATCATATCTTGCATATCAAAAGATTATTAGCAATCAAAATTCTTTTTCTCAAGCAGAATTAGATGAACTTAGAGATCTTCTAACAGGACAGGAAATATCTCTCGATTGCCAACAAAGGCAAAAATATTGGACAGCAGTATATAATTGCTCTGCACCTAACAGTACAAAACAATTTGCAGCTTCTGTCGCAAGAGCTTTGTATAACGATAAATTAAGGAAATTATGAAATTAAAAAAAATTTTTGAATGTATCAAATGTTTTATAATTGGAGATGACAGAGATACAAAGAATGATATTGAACGTATTCTTTATCCAGAAGAAGATAATAACACCAATCTAAATGAAGGATGTCAAACGCATCAGACACTATATATACCACCAGAAGAACCTTATGATAAAAAGGCAAGTAATTCCTGCGAAAGGAACTATGGTATAAATCAGAAAGATATCATTGATACTGTTCAAACAGAAAATTTAGATTCAACATCATATGACAATTGTAAAAAAATAAATAAAAATGATAATAAAGAAACACTACCTATAATAAACGAACTGGTAGAATTAATTATAGAGTTTGATAGGACAAAAAGTAAACTAATAGCAAGCGAATCTGTTGAAATTATTTCTTTTTGTCAGAATCGAATAATAGAAAGTATTGTGAAACAATCTGGAGATCTAATAAATAATGACACCATATATTCGAATGAACGGCATATCCCTATGCCTTTTATAATAGCTCCCAATGGAAGTACAATAAAGAAAATTTTACGTCCAGGTATTATCATTAATAATAAAGTGGTATTAAAGGCAATAGTAGAACTTGATATTTAAAAAATAAAATTATTATGGAGAATAAATTAGGATTAGGTAAATCTTATCGTATAATACGCAATATTAACTGTTGCATATACGGTTTTGGCGCATTTTATTCAGCTATAGATACTATGAGATTGATAAACGGATTAGCAAGCAATCCATTTTCCCCAATCGCATTTCTTGCTCTTTCTATGTCCTTGTTAGGGATATATATGTTAGAAGAAAAACAAAAACGATATGGTATGGTCATGATAGTTGTTGGTGGACTTATTGGCGGATGGGGTATTGCTGCTGATCCTTTACATCCAGGTGACGCATTACTTTCCATTATTGTTTTTGGTGGATTGGCAATATCTCAAGCATTATCATTTAACTGGAAAGAATTCTTTAACAGAAAGAACAAGAATAATTCATATCCAAAATATAAGAATTATAAAAACGAAAAGATTAAATAATCACATAGAAGGTGATTTTGTCGCATTATACTAAATACTCATTTTTAAACATTGAGGTTTGGTTGCAACTTTGCTATTGCAAGTACAATTGAACCTCAATTATTATAATTATGCATTCGATTAAATACACATTGTAAAACTGGCCATTTTTCTCACATACCCAACTGCAATTGGTGTATCGAGAATATAGGAATTATAAAAAATATACAAAGAAATAAATTTCACATATTGACGGGTTATGAAAACAGAAGTATCATTTAAAGAATGTTCAATAGAAACCTTAGAGACCATGGCAAAGCAGTTACAATTATCTCTTGAAATGGCTTTGGAATGTGATTCTTATCAGGATTCTATATCAGGTATAAAGGAACAATGCAAAAGAGTTTTATGTCGAGCGCAAGAGTGGAAAAGCAAGGCCTTCTTGATTATCGTTGTAGGACCTGTCAAGTCTGGCAAGTCAACCTTTGTCAATCTACTGGCTCATGAGAAGGTGAGTCCGACACATTTTCTGGAATGTACCGTGCGACCATCTATCATATCTAAAAAGAAAGACGAAAACACAGAAAGTTTAATAACAACCTTTATTACAAAAGGGAATCCTACAATGGAGCATGTGGATGCCATTATTGATTACATTAAGGGTTTGGAGTTTGCAGATCTTGGACAAATTAAGGAAGAAAGCCCTTGCCTACTTACGGATGAAAACCTGGATTGTAAAGTGTCGTATCGCATAGGATTTGAAAATATAGAAAATGGTAAAGTTGCACTTACGTCAATTACTGCTAAAGGTGGTGAATTTCTTCAAGATAACATTTTTCTGATAGATATGCCTGGATTTGATGGAGTATTAGCTAATTTAGATCAACCGTTCTACGAAGCTATCATTAACAGAGCAGATCTTGTTGTGTTTGTACAAAGCTCTAATTCGGCTATTAATAAAATCTCCGAGAAATTTTGCGAACTGATAAGTAACCGTAATGGGTCTATTCCCATATATTTTATCCACAACTATTTTGATTCAGTTTATTGGCATACTGAAAAAGAAAAGAAAAAAGCTAAAGACGGAAATATCGAGAAGGCTTTAGAGTTCTTTAAGGAACAGAAAATGTTCGTTACGAAAGAGAAATGTAAGTGCATCAATCTGGGTAAAGTGACAGACGCAAGAGATATGACTTTTAGAAATGACCCTGAAAGATTTCTCTCAGGCTATGATGAAATGCTGGAATCTGAGAACGCCCTATTTTCTGAGATAGAGTACGAACTTTATGAAAAGATTAGTTCTACCCAAAACAGAACGAGGTTACAGAACTGCATTTCCAGGACTGTTTCGGAAGTAAAGATACTTCGTAATTTGTTGGAAAACAGGAAAAAGGTTCTTCAAGATATAGAAGCAGAATATAATAGGATAAGTGATTTATTTGATACACTAAGGAGAAACACAAAACCTGTGGACATCGCTTCGTTTTTAAGTTTAAAAGATAAAGAAACAATACTTATTGATAAATTAAAAGATATTAAGAAAGAATTTTGTAGAAGCATTAACTTAACAGCTAGATATAATACAGAAGCCACACGTATAAAGGGCCGAGATTTAATACGCATATATAAAGAAACAACAAAATCATTTATAGATGGCTATTTTGATCCATCAACCGCTCAACAGTCAATCCAAACAAATAGCAACACAACTTTTATATCATCATTACAACCGGAACTAAAAACCTATAACAGTCTTTTAGAAGAAATACAATTAGTAGAAGAAAACATAGAATTTGATTATTCGCCAATTGAAAGAGAGTATGATGTAGAAAAAATAATAGAAAAATGGTATACAAGAACCCGTAAAGGAGAGGATGTGGTTGATTGCATGACTGATATTGAGCATACCCTCTTTGGACTGTCATCTGAGAATCCCTGTGGCTTTATACCACAACAATTTTATCCAACTCTTCAGAAAGAATTTAAAACATGGATTATAAAAATAGCGAATTCTTATTATGAATCTTACATACAAAAGGTAAGTAACACAAAAACCGAAGTACTAAAAAGTATTATTACCAATATTTCAGTACATAAAGAAGAAATAAAGAAAATAGAAGAACTTGAGAATAAAATCAATACGATTCTGAAAAGTATTAATTTTAAGAATAACATACA